>JBJFEF010000318.1:0-15911 GCA_051890435.1 Muribaculaceae bacterium | reverse complement strand
GGTCACGGCGATGGCGACAATGGCGCAATCGGTGGGGCTGGTGCTGAGTGGAGGCGGTGCCAAGGGCATTGCCCACATAGGTGTGATTCAGGCTCTTGAGGATAATGAGATACCTATCGACTACGTCACTGGCACGTCGATGGGTGCGATAGTGGGCGGACTGTATGCAGCAGGCTTCACTCCCGACGAGATGATGAAGATATTGATGTCGAAGGACTTCAGCGACTGGTCAACGGGCGTTATCAATGAAAATCTCACTTATTACTTCGACCGCAAGGCTCCTACGCCCTCGATGGTGAAACTCAACTTTGTGAGTGATGACTCGGTGAAGGTGAAGCTCGACCTTCTGCCGTCGAGCCTTATCAATCCGCTACCAATGAATTTCGGATTTCTGGAGCTGTTTACGCCCTACACGGCACAGTGTGGAGGCAATTTCGACAGTCTGTTTGTGCCATTCCGCTGTGTGGCGAGTGATGTGTTCAACAAGCGCAAGCTGGTGCTCGGCAGTGGCGGACTTGGCGAGGCGATTCGCGCGTCGATGAGTTTTCCGATAGTTTTTAAGCCTCAATATATCAACGGATTGCCTATTTTCGACGGTGGAATCTACGACAACTTTCCGGTGGATGTGATGCGCACCACTTTTGCGCCCGAGTTTGTGCTTGGCGTGGATGTGTCGTCGGGTAGCTCGAAGATAGACATGAACAGCCTGGTAGATCAGGTGGAAACGATGATTATTCAGGATGAGAAAGTGGAGATTCCCGACAGCGTGGGCATAAAGATGGTGCTCAACTTGAGCGATTTCGGGCTTCTTGATTTTCCCAAGGCACGAGCAATCTACAAAATAGGATATGACCGCACCATCGAGATTATCGACTCGATAAAGGGCAGAGTGGGGCGCAGGGTGCCGATGCAGTCGCGCGTGTATGCGCGCGAGGTGTTCAAGAGCCGCACGCCGAAGGTGATATTTGACTCGGTGAGTGTTACCGGGGCAAAAACTCCTAAGCAGAATGAATATTTGCGTCACCTCTTTATCCGCAACGACCGCGACACGCTCAATGTGGAACAAGCCAAGATAGCCTACTACCGTGCAATCACGTCGGGGAAGCTGAAAGACTTTGTGCCTCATGCCGAGTATAAGACCGGCAGCCGCATGTTCACCCTGGGATTTGATGCCAAGGTGCGCGACAATGTGTCGGCAGGCGTGGGAGGCTGGCTCACATCATCGACCAACAGCATGATGTATCTGTCGCTCAACTACAACACTCTGAGCTATCATTCATTTGACGCTTCGATTGATGGCTGGCTCGGACAGAGCTACTATGCCGGGCGATTGCTTGCCCGTGTGGCATTTAACTTGCCGCGGCCTACCGAGGTGCAACTTGAGGCTGTGACGATGAAGCAGAAATTCTATGAGAGTGATATGCTCTTCTATGAAGATGAGCTACCCACTTTTATCATCAACAACGACCGCTATGCGCGATTGAACTTCGGGTGTGCTATAGGCCGACGCTCGCGCCTCACCGTGGGCTTGGGCTATGGCTATCTGCACGACCGCTTCTATCAGAGCAATGTGGTTGACTATGCGGCGGTGGGTCAGGACGATGCTATGTATAAGTTGTGGCAAGCACGGGCAAAATTTGAGCGCAACACGCTCAACCACGACATCTATCCCACCAACGGAAGCCGCTTGCGCCTCACTGCGATGGGCGTGAAAGGAGAATATGAATACTCGCCGTGGGTGAATAGCGAGCCGGCTGCGTTTAGCGACGACACCTGGATTCAGGGCGAGCTTCAGTGGGACAAATATGCCAATATCCACCCTCATTTTGCGCTGGGCTTCAAAGCTGATGTGGTGGCTTCGACGCGCCCGCTACTGAGCAACTACACTGCCACTATAGTGCAGGCTACGGCTTTCATGCCTACGCCGGCGACGGCAAACTATTTTAATCCCGACTTCCGCAGCAACTCGTTTGCGGCAGGTGGCGTGGTGCCGATATGGAAGGTGATGGATAATATGCAGCTGCGCACTGAGTTTTATGCTTTTGTGCCCTTCCGCCGCATAGAGGAAAATGAAAACCACTCACCGAGGTATGGCAAGTGGTTTAATCATATCAGTTATATGGGTGAGGCTGCGCTGGTGTATAATTTCCCGTTTGCCTCACTGAGCATCTATGGCAATTATTTGAGTTATCCTTCGCGCAATTGGAACTTCGGCATCAGCTTCGGCTTGTTCTTCACAGCGCCGAGATTTCTTAGGTGAGAGGTAAGAGGTGAGAGGGGGAATAGGACTAATAGGACCAATAGGACTAATAGGACTAATGTTCTCTGTGGTTATTCTTCGATGAGAGCCATACCGCGGCGTAGGGCTTCTTCGTTCATGGGGATGAGGTTGTGATGACGCTCTGGGAGGGTCTTCTTCAATCCTTTCAGCACGCTTTCAATCGACACAATGGGCTTTACTTTGAGCAATGCACCAAGTACAATCATATTGAATGCCTTGTTGTTTTTGAGCTCAAATGTGGCTTCCATTGCGTTGATGTGATAAATGGAGATGTCGGTGCGCTTGGGCGGGGTGTGAATGCCGTAGCTGTCGTAGATAAGTATTCCGCCGGACTTCACTTTGCTTTCAAAGCGGTCGAGGCTCTGCTGGTTGAGGACTACGGCGATGTCGTAGGCATTGAGGATAGGCGAGCTGATGCGGTCGTCGCTGAGAATGACGGTGACATTAGCTGTGCCGCCTCGCTGCTCTGGGCCGTAGGATGGCATCCAAGTGACCTCTTTATCTTCCATAAGACCGGAGTAGGCAAGAATCTTGCCCATAGAGAGGACTCCTTGTCCTCCGAAACCGGCTATAATGATTTCTGCTTTCATGCTGTGAAAAAAGTATGGTTATTGTCGTGCACAGACGTTGTGGCTGTGGCGCGATGCAGTTGATGTTTATTCGTTCTTTAAGTCGCCGATGGGGTATTTCTTGAACATGTGTTCTACCATCCATTCGTTTGACTGCACGGGGTTGAGTTTCCAACCCGAGTTGCAGGTGCTCACAATTTCTACGAGCGAGGTTCCTTTGCCAGCCATGCTGTTCTCGAAAGCTTTGCGGATTGCAGCCTTGGCTTTGCGAACGGCAGCCGGGGTGTGAACGCTCTGACGTGTGACGTAGCAAGTTCCGTCGAGCTGCGCAACGAGAGGCGAGATGGCAAGAGGATATCCGTTGAGGTCGGCACGACGACCGTAGGGAGTGGTTGCGGTCTTCATTCCGAGAAGTGTTGTAGGAGCCATTTGACCGCCGGTCATGCCATAGATTGCATTGTTGATGAAGATGATGGCGATGTTTTCGCCACGGTTGCAGGCGTGTATGGTTTCGGCGGTGCCGATTGCAGCGAGGTCGCCGTCGCCTTGATAAGTGAAGACGAGTTTGTCGGGCTGCAGGCGCTTGATAGCAGTGGCGACAGCCGGAGCGCGACCGTGAGCTGCCTCAATGAAATCCACGTCGATGTAGTTGTAGGCAAAAACGGAGCAACCCACTGGAGCGACGCCGATGGTTTTATCCTCGGCATCCATCTCCTCTATGATTTCAGAAATGAGTTTGTGCACCACACCATGGCTGCAGCCGGGACAGTAGTGCATGTGGCAGTCGTTGAGAAGGGCGGGGCGCTTATACACGCGGTTCTCGGGTTTGATTATATCGTTGATATCCATATAATACGGCATCATTTATTGTTTATAAAAAGATTCTCGAGGGCATCGAGCACTTCGTCGGGAGTGGGAACGTTACCACCGAGGCGACCGTAGTGCTTCACGTCGATGCTGCAATTCACAGCGAGTTTCACGTCTTCAATCATCTGCCCGGCATCGAGCTCCACGGTGAGTATTCCTTTGCAGCCTTTTGCGGCGTCGGCAATTTGCTGAGCGGGGAAAGGCCACAGTGTGATTGGGCGGGCAAGACCGAGCTTGATACCCTTTTCGGCGGCAAGCTCCATCACCTTTTGGCAGATGCGAGCCATGCTGCCGAAAGCCACGAGGAGGTAGTCGCAATCGTCGGTGTTGATGAGTTCGATGCGTGTTTCATTTTTCTCGATTTCGCGGTAGGTGCGCTGGAAGCGAAGGTTGTTTTGCTCCATTCGGTCGTCGTCGAGCTCAAGCGAGGTAATGACGTTCTGCTTGCGGCCCTTTTTTCCGGTGGTAGCCCAAGGGCATTGCTCGCGGATTTGCTCCTCGGTGCGATGCGGGCGCTGCTCGGGGAGAATCACTTTCTCCATCATCTGCCCGATAACGCCGTCGGCAAGAATCATGGCAGGAGTGCGATATTTGAAGGCGAGATCCCATCCGAGGCCCACGAAGTCGCACATCTCTTGCACGCTCGAAGGTGCGAGCACAATCAAGTGGTAGTCGCCATGACCACCGCCTTTGCACGCCTGGAAATAGTCGGCTTGCGAAGGGTGAATGGTGCCGAGACCGGGGCCACCGCGCATCACATTGATGATGAGAGCCGGCAACTCACTTGCGGCGATATAAGAAAGGCCCTCTTGCATAAGGCTGATGCCGGGGCTCGACGATGAAGTGAACACCGCCTTTCCGCAGCCTGCGCCGGCATACACCATGTTGATGGCAGCCACTTCGCTTTCGGCTTGGAGTACAACCATTCCGGTTGTTTCCCAGGGCATAAGCTCCTCGAGGGTTTCAAGAACTTCTGATTGTGGAGTGATAGGGTATCCGAAATAGCCGTCGGCGCCATAGCGGATAGCCGCATGAGCGAGAGCCTCGTTACCTTTCATCAATCTTACTTCTTCCATTTTTCTTCAAAAAAAAGAGATTTTCGATATGTTTTGTTGTGTAAAAAAAGAAATTACAGTGTGTAACGCAGAGAGGCGGCGTTAAGGCTCTTTCACTCGATATACTTCGATGCATGCATCGGGGCACACCATAGCACAGCTTGCGCAACCAATGCACTTCTCGGGGGCACTCATGAAAGCAAAGTGATAACCGCGGTTATTCACCTCTTTTGGCTGAAGGGAGAGCACATTTGCGGGGCAAGCTGCCACGCAGAGGCTGCACCCTTTACACTTCTCTACGTTGATAGTTACTGCTCCTCTTATTTTTGCCATAGTTCATTAATGTTTTGGTAATGCAAATTTAACTAAAAATTTCGGTTTGAAAGAGGATTAACACAAGATTAACCTTTGGCACAAAATGGGCAAAAGTGTGCCAAAATTCGCATAAATAGGTGAAAATCAAACTACTATTGAGCCTTTGTCGGGGCTTTTACGGGTTCGAGATGAATGCTGATGTGAGTTTGTGCACCGAAATTTGCACGAATTTTGCGCTCGATAGCCGAAACGTGCTCGTGAGCGACGCGTAGCGGCAGGTCGCCGTCCATGCGCAGGTGCACGTCGATGGCAACAGTGTTGCCGATGCGGCGTGTGCGCAGGTGGTGAGGCTCGCTCACGCCGGGATAGGAGAGGATAATCTGCCTGATTTGCTCTTGCACATCCTCGGGGAGCGACTTCTCGAGGAGTTCGCCGAGGCTCGGAATGATGAGCTGGATTGCCACCTTCATGATGAATACGCTCACAATGATGGCGGCGATAGGGTCGAGGATTTCAAAGCCGTTGCCAAGGAAAATGGCGCCACCGATTCCTACAGCGGTGCCTATCGAAGATAGGGCATCGCTGCGGTGGTGCCAGGCATTTGCAATCACCACTTGCGAGTTAACAGAGCGTCCCACGGCTGCTGTGTAGCGATAGAGAAGCTCTTTCACCACTATCGACACCAAAGCCATGTAGAAAGCGATGGCGTGAGGCTCGGGTAGGGAGCCATCGGCGAAATAGTAATAGATCTTCCAGCCTCCGTCCCAAAGAATGCCCGAGCCCACGATGAATAGTAGCACGCCGATGATGGCGGTGGCGAGGGTTTCATATTTTCCGTAGCCATAGGTGTAGAGCTCGTCTTTAGGCTTGTGGGCAAAGCGTACGAAGACGATAACAATAACATCGGTGATGAAGTCGGAGAGGGAGTGGACGGCGTCGGCGACCATAGCGGCACTATTGCCGATGAAGCCTGCAACGAACTTGAGCAGCACGAGCAGGAAATTGGCAACCGAACCTATGATGGTGGTTGTGTAGATTCGTTGTTTTTCGGAAAGACGCGATAAACTTGACATAGTAAATTGATACGTTCTTGTTAGAAAATCCACAAAATTACACATAAATATGATTGGAAATACTTAATTTTGCAAAAAAATAGAAAAAGCATTATGAAAATGACATTTTCGGAGGCACTGCGGGTGCCTCAAGAGATATTTGTGGGAGCCGGAGCGCTGAAAGAGGCGCTGCCGGCAGTCAAGCACTGTGGCAGCAAAGCACTTGTGGTGACAGGACCTCATGTGGGACGCTCGGTGATGATGCAGCAGCTGTGTGAGCTGCTTGAGGAAGCGAAGGTGGACTATGTAACTTTCGACGGAATAGGCGGTGAGCCTACCGATAAGATGATAGAAACAGGCGTGCGCGTGTATCGCGATGCAGCGTGCGACTTCTGCATAGGCATAGGCGGCGGAAGTCCGCTCGACTCGGCAAAAGCAATAGCCGCAATGACCGTGTGCCGCGGCAGCATTGCCGACTATAACGGCAAGGTGATTGACTGCGAGATGCCGAAGGTGGTGGCAATACCCACCACGGCAGGCACAGGCTCGGAAGTGACGAAATTCACCATAGTCACCGACACAGAGCGAGGCATAAAGATGCTGCTCAAGGGTGATGTGTTGCTGCCCGACGTTGCAGTGGTGGATTTTACCTTGGGAATGACGGCACCCAAGAGCGTGACGGCGGCAACGGGGCTTGATGCTCTCACCCACGCTGTGGAGTCGCTGATTTCGGTGAAAGCCACTGATGCTACCGATGAGCTTGCTGTGAGCGCGGTGAAGCGGATAATGAAAAATCTGCCGGTGGCTTACGCCAATGGCGATGATGCCGAGGCTCGCGAGCAGATGGCAATTGCCGCAATGGAAGCAGGAGTGTGCATCAACAATTCGAGCGTGACGGTGGTGCATGGCATGAGCCGCCCGATTGGGGCACTTTTCCACGTGCCGCACGGCATTTCAAATGCAATGCTACTTGCTACCTGCCTTGGAGACATGGAGGCAGAGGCGCGTGAGAAATTTGCACAGCTTGCACGAGCAATAGGTGTGGCTACTGTAGCCGATGAAGATGCTGTGGCTTCGGAGCAGTTTATTGAGGCTGTGAAAGAGCTGTGCCGCGTGTGCGAAGTGCCAACGCTGCGAGAATATGGCATAGATGAGGCGCAGTTCAGTGCCTCGATAGAGAAGATGGCAGCCGATGCCATAGCAAGCGGCAGTCCGGGCAATGCGCCTAAAGCCTACACAGCTGCCGACTGTGTGGCGCTATACAAGAAGTCATTCGGATGAAAATAGTGTGATTATATTAACAGAAAAGCGGTGCCTGAGATGTGGCATCGCTTTTTTTGCTTCGGAATGGGTTATTTTGCTTCGGAAGAAATCATTGAGGTGAGCACTGAGAAGGCGGTTTCGAGGATGGTGTCGCGTCCGCGAGCACGGTCGTCGTCGGTCATATCCACTTTGCAACCCTCTGAAGGCTCTACGCCAAATTCGGTCTCCTTGCCCGAAGCGTCGAGGATGGAGCAGGCAGAGAAACGCACCGTCCAGCCACAAGGAATCTCGGAGGTGAAAGGCATACCGCTACCGCCGCCGGTGGTGTCGCCCACGATGCGCACCCGGGGAAGGAATTTCATTATGGAAACGAAATTGTTGGTGGCGCTGTAGGAAGAGCGGTTGGTGAGAATCACCACAGGCTTCATATACTTGATGCGCGAAGCCGGGGCAGGGTGGAAGTAGTAGTCGTAGGGCTCGGAGAAATCGTCGTGTCCGGGGCCCGTCTTGTGGGAGATAGAGCCTGCATATAGGTCGTCGGTGATAAATCGAGCCACGAGAGTTTCCACATTGGTGAGGAAACCGCCGCCATTGTCGCGCACGTCGATAATCAAGCCGTCGCTTGATGCGAGATAGGCGAGAATGTTGTCGAGGTTACCTTCGCCAATCGCGGAGCTGAAATCGCCGTAATACATGTATCCGAAATTGTTGCTGAGAATCTGATATTTGATTCCGCTCACACGGTGGTAATTGAAATTGAGATAAAACTCATTGATGAGGCGCTCGTCGTAGTTTTGCGGATATTGCTCCCAAATCCAGTAGCGCGACACATTGAATGATGAGATGAGATTGGTGTGACCGTCCTTCAGCTCGCGAAGCATTGTGGCGCACACATCGAACAGCTCGGTTGACGACATTTCGGGGTGCACCTGGGCGCGGTAACGGGCACCCACCTCGTCCCAGTCGATGTTTTTATACTTGAAGAAGCAATAGTGCTCGTCGATTTCTTTCCAAAGGGCATCGAAATTGCCCTGAGGATTGTTGGGAAACTCTTCCTGGCTGTGGCAAGCCGGGAGCAGGAGCAAGAGTGCTGCAACAAGTGATATTTTGAGAAAGAAACGTGCCATGAGGTGATGGATTATTAGGAGTGAAAAAAATTGAGGGTGAGGAAATCTATTGTGGAGGCTGTGAAGCTGCATCAATACGGTGAGAAATGGCAACATAGGCTCCCGCCAAAGCAAGAGCACTAACGATGAGAACAGGCAAGTGCAGGCTTTCCGGAGCAAGAATATAGACTGCCGAGATAGCCACTTGCACTGCGGCATAGCTTATGGCGATGTGCATGTGAGGCACACCCACCTCGAAAGCCAGGCGCTGAAAGAGGTGGCTGCGGTGCGAATTGAGGATGTTTTCGCGGCGCAAGATGCGCTTGCAGAGCGTGAGGGCAAAGTCGGTGAGATATACGATTACGAAGATAATCACAGTGGGGTCGATTCCGCTTAACGAGAGAGCCGATTGCGACATATAGGGCGCATAAGCCGACTGGCTGAGGATTACGAAGGCCAAGAAGTAGCCAAGCGAGATGGAGCCGGTGTCGCCGCAATAGCAACGCTCGGGAGTGCGGAAATTGAAGCAGCAGAATGCGATAACCGCCGCTGTGATGCACATATATACCGTTTCGTTGACGGGAATGAACGTGAAGAAGTATGGTAGCAGCACGGCAAGAGCATAGCAACCGGTGATGCCTTTGATGCCATCGATGAAATTGAAGGCATTGGTGAGTGCCACTATGCCCACTACTACAATAGTGCATAGCCACCACGGCATATCAATCGACGGTGCATTGGCTTGGAATTGCATGAGAAGCAGCACAGCGCAGATGAAGTGCACGGCGAGGCGCAACAGAGGCGACACATCGTGAATGTCGTCGATGAAGCTGATAGTGGCAATTATCGCCATTCCGACGAAGAAATATGGATAGAGCACGCAGCTGTGAGCCGCAAACAGGTCGGCGCCCAGATAGGCGAGGGGGATTATGATTCCACCACCTGTCACCACATCAGAGGTTTCGTTGGTGATGCCGAAGCGGCGTGCCAGCATGATGTAGGCACGCAGCAAGAGCCATAGGCCCGCAGTGATAGCTGCAAACGTGCAAATCAAGGATAATATGACGAGTGTGGTAGGCACGAAAGAGTGAAAAGGGGGTGATTAATGTTGCTGATACCATTCAAAGAGGGTGCGCACACCGTCTTCGATTTCCATTGAGTGGTGCCAACCGAGGGCATGAAGGCGGCTCACGTCGGTGAGTTTGCGCATGGTGCCGTCGGGCTTTGAGGCATCCCAGCGAATTTCGCCACGGTAGTTGATGGTGCGCTTCACGAGAGCTGCAAGCTCAGCAATAGTAATCTCCTTTCCGCTGCCTATGTTGATGTGGCAGTTGCGTATTTCGCGCTTAGCAGCCTCGGCGGTGCCCGGAGTGACGGGGTCGCCCGGATAGGTGTCGGAGAAATTGATGTGCTCCATCACATATACCGAAGCGTCGGCCATGTCTTCGCTCCACAGGAACTCGCGGATAGGCTTGCCCGAGCCCCAGAGGAGGAGGTGCGAGCTGTGTATTCCATATTTTGCGAGAATTGCGCGGATAGCATCGTCGGAGGCATTGCCGTCGATTCCCTCGATTGGGCGGCGGTTGAGGTCGGCACGCACGGCATCGAGATTGTTCTCGTGCAGCATCTTGGCGAGATAGATTTTGCGAATCATCGCCGGGAGCACATGGCTTGTTTCGAGATTGAAATTGTCGTTGGGGCCATAGAGATTGGTGGGCATCACGGCAATGTAGTTGGTGCCATATTGCAGATTGAGGCTCTCGCACAGTTTGAGACCGGCAATCTTGGCGATGGCATAAGGCTCATTGGTGTATTCGAGAGGCGAGGTGAGCAGAGCGCTCTCGGGGATAGGCTGCTCGGCTTCGCGGGGATAGATGCAAGTGCTGCCGAGGAAAAGGAGCTTTTTCACGCCGTGACGGAAGCTCTCGCCGATGACGTTTTGCTGTATTTGGAGGTTTTGGTAGATGAAATCGGCGCGGTAGATGCTGTTAGCCATGATTCCACCCACGTGAGCGGCAGCGAGAATGACGTATTCGGGCTGCTCGGCATCGAAGAATTGGCGCACAGCCACAGCATCGAGCAAATCGAGCTCGCTGTGAGTGCGACCTATCAGATTGGTGTAACCTTTCTTCTTGAGGTTGTTCCAAATTGCCGAGCCCACGAGTCCGCGGTGACCGGCAACGTAGATTTTAGAGTCTTTTTCCATAATCAGGCGATTGAAAAATGAACTGAAAATGCTGGAGAGATGCGACACTAACGCACATTGTGCGGGTCGTCTTTCACGAGGCGAAGGTCGTTATCGACCATGATGTTAACAAGTTCTTGGAACGACGTCTTGCGCGGATTCCAGCCGAGCTTGGTGCGAGCCTTCGTGGGGTCGCCAAGGAGCTGATCGACTTCGGCAGGGCGGAAATACTTGGGATCGACCTCCACGAGCACGCGGCCGGTGGCACGGTCGATGCCTTTCTCGTCGAGCCCTTCGCCCTTCCATTCAAGAGAGATTCCTGCGCGGGCAAAAGCCAGAGTGGTGAATTCGCGCACGGTGTGATATTCGCCGGTGGCAATCACGAAGTCGTCGGGCTCAGGCTGCTGCATGATGAGCCACATGCACTCCACATAGTCTTTGGCATAGCCCCAGTCGCGGTAGGCGTTGAGGTTGCCGAGATAGAGCTTGTCTTGCAATCCGTTGACGATGCGTGCCACGGCGATTGTGATTTTGCGAGTGACGAAAGTTTCGCCACGTCGCTCGCTCTCGTGATTGAAGAGGATACCGTTGACGGCATACATTCCGTAGCTCTCGCGATAGTTCTTGGTGATCCAGAAGCCGTAAATCTTGGCGCATGAATAAGGGCTGCGTGGATAGAACGGCGTGTTCTCGTTTTGCGGCACCTCCTGCACTTTACCGTAGAGCTCGGATGTGCTTGCCTGATACACCTTAGTGAGCTTTTCGCGATGGAGGATGCGCACAGCCTCGAGCAATCGCAGAGTTCCAATGGCATCGGTTTCGGCGGTGTATTCGGGCACGTCGAACGACACTTTCACATGGCTCTGAGCGGCGAGGTTGTAGATTTCGTCGGGCTGCACTTCCTCGATGATGCGAATGAGAGAGCTGGAGTCGGTCATATCGCCATAGTGTAGATTGACGAGGCGTTTTTGCTTCATGTCGCGCACCCACTCGTCGAGGTAGAGGTGCTCGATGCGACCGGTGTTGAACGAGCTGCTGCGGCGAATGATGCCATGCACTTCATATCCCTTTTCGAGGAGGAACTCGGCGAGGAACGAACCATCTTGACCGGTGATTCCGGTGATGAGAGCTATTTTGTGTTGCTTGTTGTCCATATTGATAAAAAATAGGGTGTTATGGTGAAGTGGAGATTGCTTAGAAATAGAGCATATCGTCGATATAGTCGTCGAGCTCTTTGAAACGCTTGATGCAGTATCGGGGTTGGTGCTTGTTATCGACCTTGATGTCTTGCGGGTGAATGTTCATACCATTGTCGAGCAGGAGCACAGAGAGTCCGCCGTGAGTGTTGGCAACGACGAAGTCTTTTGCCGGATTGTCGCCCACAAAGAGGTATTCTACGGTTTCGTCGGGCGATGAAGGGTAGCGGCGCTTGATTTCCTCGAAAGCGGCAGGATTGGTCTTTTCGCAGCCCATTTCCTCGCTAATGAACACGTTGTTCCAAGGGATGAAGTCGTAGAGCTGCAATGCACGGATTTTGTTGCGCTGGGTGATTGAGCGCCCGTCGGTGATGATGAACATGGGCACGCCCATGGCTTGCATGTGCTCGAGCATTTCGCGGGTGTCGTGGTTGAGCGAAATCAGGGGTATGTGGTTGCGGTATTCCTCCACCATCCAGCTTATGGCGTCGGGGATGTCGATACCTTTCTTCAGGAGGTGGGCTTGGAGAGCGTCGAAAGCGTTCTCGCCGTTATTGAAAGCAGTGATTAGAATCTGGTAAGCCTCATTAGGCCGGGTGTCGTAGTCTGCCACGAGAAGACGGTCGATATGTAGATAAGCCGACATAACGAAGTCAACCTCTTTGTAGAGAGTGTCGTCGAGGTCGAAAATCAGGACTTGAAATCCGGGTGGTAATAACTCCATATATTCGCGCGTAATGTGTGGATTATTTGCTATGATAGAATTTCTTGATGCAATCGACAACACGGGCAATCTCGTCGTCGGTGAGGATGCTTCCGCTGGGGAGGCATAATCCGCGGTTGAAAAGCTTCTCGGCACAGCCGTCGCCATAGAAAGGAGCGTCGGCATAGACGGGCTGCATGTTCATGGGACGCCAGAGGCGACGCGACTCGATGTTTTCGGCTTCGAGAGCCTGACGCAGGTCTTCGGGCGAGAACGGCAGCTTGTCGTCGAGAAGGATAGTTGAGAGCCAGAAGTTGGAAACGGCATCAGCCGAAGGCTCGGTGTGAACGGTGATTCCGGGCATCGAAGCGAGAGCATCGGCGTAGAGAGCGTGAATCTCGCGGCGGCGAGCAACACGCTCGGCGATGTGCTCCATCTGTCCGCAACCAATTCCGGCGCTGATGTTGCTGAGGCGGTAGTTGTAGCCTATTTCCTTGTGATAGTAGTAGGGCATAGGTTCGCGAGCCTGAGTGGCAAGGAACTTCACATGCTTTGCAGCATCGGCATCGGGGCAGATGAGAGCACCACCACCCGAGGTGGTGATGATTTTGTTGCCATTGAAGCTGAGAGCACCGAAATTGCCAATGGTGCCGCACATGGCGCCTTTGTAGCTTGAGCCGAGAGCTTCGGCAGCATCTTCGAGCACGGGAATATTGTAGTGACGGGCGATTGCCATGATTTCGTCCATGCGAGCAGGCATGCCATAGAGGTGTACTACCACAATGGCTTTGGGATAACGCCCTGTGACTTGCTTGCGGTGGATGATGGCTTGCTCAAGAGCTTCGGGGCTCATGTTCCATGAGTCAGGCTCGCTATCGACGAAAACCGGATTAGCGCCCTGATATTTCACGGGATTGGCACTTGCGGCGAAAGTGAACGACTGGCACAGCACCTCGTCGCCCGCAGTCACTCCCAGCTCCACGAGACCGAGGTGCAGGGCAGCGGTTCCGGCGCTGAGAGCCACCACATTAGAGGCATGGAGATAATCACCAAGCCTTTTTTCAAATTCATCCACGTTAGGGCCAAGAGGCACTACCCAGCTTTCGCTGAAAGCCTCGTTGATATAATGCATCTCGTTGCCACCGAGGTGCGGAAACGACAAGAAAATCCTCGTATTCATTGCTTCAAACATTATCAATTTGCAAAATTACTGAATTTTGCCGATAGCTCCCCAATATTATGCACATTTTTCACAAAAAAACTTCGTGAATGTAAAAAAATGCACATTGCGAAGAATTATTGGAATGAAATAGGTGAAGAGAGTGGGGCATTGAGGCAAAGACTATTGCCGTGATGGCTTGCCGACAATGAAGCGACAGCAAGGGTGGGGGGGAGTGACCGTAGGGAGCTTTAGCCTGCCGAGAGCGAGAAGATGCTGAGGTGAGAAAATGATAAGAGGTGGGGAGGAATTGAGGTGTGACTGTATATTATTGCATAAATAATGAATAATATGCCAATAATTGAAATGAAAGTGATGTTTTTGCGAAAAAATATGCGGAAAAGTTTGCATAATTAAATTTAATGGTTTACATTTGCCACTGAAAACAAGCGAAAGGTGAGAAAATTGCAACAAAAAAGCAACTCACAATGAGAAAATGAAACATAAACTGACAAAAAACAGATAAACAATTAAGAAGATATGAAACAGAAAAGATTTATACTCAGCGAGAGTGAACTACCAACCCAATGGTACAACATACAAGCCGACATGAAGACGAAGCCAATGCTTCCGCTGAATCCGGCAACGAAGCAGCCACTGACGGTTGACGACTTGGCACACATCTTCAGCCGCGAGTGCTCGAAGCAGGAGCTGGACACGGTGAATGCTTGGATTGACATTCCCGATGAGGTGCTCGACAAATACCGCTACTATCGCGCCACACCGCTTGTGCGAGCCTACGCCCTTGAGCAGGCTCTTGGCACACCGGCCCACATCTACTTCAAGAACGAGAGCGTGAACCCGCTTGGCTCACACAAGGTGAATTCAGCCATTCCGCAATGCTTCTATTGCAAGGAGGAAGGCACCACCAATGTGACCACGGAGACAGGAGCCGGACAATGGGGCGCAGCGCTGAGCTATGCAGCGAGTGTGTATGGACTGTCGGCAGCAGTGTATCAGGTGAAGATTTCGATGCAGCAGAAGCCCTATCGCTCGAGCATCATGCGCACCTTTGGCGCAGCAGTTACCGGCTCGCCGTCGATGTCAACCCGTGCGGGAAAGGATATTATCACCCGCGACCCGACGCACCCCGGATCGCTTGGAACGGCAATCAGTGAGGCGATAGAGCTTGCCACCACCACACCGCACTGCAAATATACCCTTGGCTCGGTGCTCAACCATGTGGCACTTCACCAGACTATCATCGGTCTTGAGGCAGAGAAGCAGATGGAGATGGCAGGGGAGTATCCCGACACGGTGATTGCGTGTTTCGGAGGCGGTAGTAACTTTGGCGGAATTGCGTTCCCATTTATGCGCCACAATATCCTTGAAGGAAAGACAACCGAATTTATTGCAGCCGAGCCCGAGAGCTGCCCGAAGCTGACGAGAGGAAAATTTGAATATGACTTCGGCGACGAAGCCGGCTACACGCCGCTGCTGCCGATGTACACTCTGGGACACGACTTCAAGCCTGCCAACATACACGCGGGAGGTCTGCGCTACCATGGCGCCGGTGTGATAGTGTCGCAGCTCATCAAGGACGGACTGATGAAGGGCGTGGATATTCCGCAGCTCGAGACCTTTGAGGCAGGAATGCTCTTTGCACGCACCGAGGGCATCATTCCGGCACCGGAAAGTTGCCACGCCATTGCAGCCACCATACGCAAGGCGAAGGAGTGCATCGCTACGGGCGAGGAGAAGGTGATACTCTTCAACCTCTCAGGCCATGGACTCATCGACATGACAGCTTACGAGAGCTTCATCAACGGCGACTTGCAGAACTACCAGCTCACCGACGAGGAAATTGCCCGCAACCTCAAAGACGTACCCAAGGTGTAACAAGCTCCGGAATAAAGGACTAATTGCAAAAAAGTAGGGCTGAAAAACCATGCTTTTTTTGATAGACAGAGCAAACAGTGAAGCCTGATAGAACAAGGCTGCGTCGTAGCGCTGAAAGAATTACGCCGCAGCCTTTGTTTTTTGTTGTGTGAGTGGTTTTATTGGCAGAGCAGGAGGTGGTAGTCAATACTCGATATTACACAAATCCAAGAATCAGAGTATGATACAATTCTGCGACAGGCTGTCGCAGTTTTACCATGG
>JBJFEF010000317.1:0-4329 GCA_051890435.1 Muribaculaceae bacterium | reverse complement strand
AAAGTACATAAAAATCGCGATATTTTCACACCGGCAAGATAAAGAAAACTGTTTCTTTAGAGGATTTTTTATGAAATTTTCTTAAATGTAACACAAAAAAAGGGTGAAAAAACATCAAGAGCTACCTGAACCGGAGCCTGAGCACGCGCTGCATGATGAAGATATTTTTTATCTGAAGCTGTATCTGCCGCCGGTATCGGCTATTCAGTGGTTCCGCGGGCATGGTCGGTATGTTCTCCGCTGTCGGATGTGTAGAACGATGGGGCTACGCCAATCAGCTTCTTGAATGCTTTGGAGAATGTGCTATAGTCGGAAAAGCCGGTCATGTCGGCAGTTTCGCTCACATTGTAGCCACTTTTGAGCAGACGGCAAGCTTCATCGATACGCTTGCGGCGAATGTAGTCGCCCATCGACATATTGGTGAAAGTTTTCATCTTGTAGTGGAGCATGCTGCGACTGATGTGCAGAGCTTCGGTGATGTCGGTGACGCTGAAGTCGCTGTTGGGAATGTTTTCAACCACCAAAGCCTCGATGTTTGCAAGGAGGTTTTTGTCGAATATCGAGAGTTGCTCATCGGGGATAGCAGCCGTACCCGACTCAATAATAGTGGATTGGCGCGTCTTGATGAGCATGAGGATGTTCTTTATTTGCAATTCAAGGATTTGAGGGTCGAATGGCTTGGTGACGTAGGCGTCGGCTCCGCTTTGGTAGCCTTCAACCACGTTTTGCGATTCGCTCTTGGCGGTGAGCAGGATCACCGGTATGTGAGAAGTGGCATTGTCCTCCTTGATGGCACGACAGAGCTGCACGCCGTCGATTTTGGGCATCATCACATCGGTGATGATGATTTCCACATTTTCGTTGCGAGCTATTGAGAGGGCTTCTTCGCCATCGTGAGCCAGCAGAATGTTGTAGCGCTTGCCGAAGAAAGAGCTGAGGAACTCAAGGAGGTCGTTGTTGTCGTCAACGATGAGCAGAGTGTGCAAATTGGGTGTGCTGATGGCAACGGGTTCTTCACTGTCACTGCTCATGAGCAGGGCGGTGTTGCTGAATTTATAGGTGGATAGCGGCGTAACCACTTTGTCGTCGGTGATGATTTCGGTGTCGGTGAATGCGTTGCGGTCAACTCGTAGTTCCACGGTGAAAGTGGAGCCTTTTCCCTGTTCGCTCACAAGCGACACATTGCCCTTGTGCATCGCAGCGAGCTGCTTTACGAGAGAAAGTCCGATGCCCCAACCGCTGCTGTTGGTGCTATAGCCGCGCTTGGTCTGATAGAAGTGGTTGAATACGTTTTGTTGCTCTTCGGGTGCGATGCCGATGCCGGTGTCGGTAACGCTGATTGAGAGGAATGTGGCAGCGGTATTCTCGCCGATGCTGTGAGCCAAGATAGAGCCTTTGACGAGCACACGTCCCTCCGTTGGGGTGAACTTGAGGGCATTAGAGAGCAGATTGTCGAGAATATGCTCTACATAACTTGGCGAGAACCACACGTTTTCGCCATTGTCCTCGCAATATACCGATAGTGTTATGCCTTTTTCGTGAGCTACTTGCACGAAGCCGAGCGTCATTTGCTCGATAAATTCCATGGGGTTGCCTTGCTGCACGAAGAAGGGGAATGTGTGGTTTTCTACTTTAGAGAATGTGACGAGGTCGTTGATAAGTTTCTCCATCTTCATGGTGTTCTTGATAGCCATGGAGATGTTTTTGCGTGTTTCCTCGTCGTGCTCGTTCACTGAGATGCACTTGAGCGGGGCACGAATGAGCGAAAGAGGTGTTTTCAGCTCGTGCGACACGTTGGTGTAGAAGCTTGATTTTTCGCGATTTAGCTCTTCGATTTTTTCCATTTCGAGCGTTGCGAGACGCAGCTTGTTGCGCTCGCGGATGCGGTTGCGCAGCACGAGGAAGAAGATTGCAGCAATTCCGCAGGCTAATAGTGCGTAGATAGCCCAAGCCCAAGGCGAGAGATAGAATGGCGGCTTGACCACGATAGTGATTAAACGCTCGGGGCAATATTCATCGCTCACGTTGCCCACTTTTGCACGAATGTGGAGGCAATAGGAGCCGGGCTGGAGGTTGTAGGCATAGAATCGGCGCTGGTTACCTACGTTGCGCCAGTTTTTGTCGATTCCGTCCATTTTCACGAGATATTCCACCACGGCGATGTTGAGAGGTGTCACGGCACCGTAGTCGATGTAGAATTGTCGCGCCTGGTCGTAGGAGAGAATGATTTTGTCGGTGAAATCGATAGCTTGCGTGAGCGGGGAGCCCGGCTCATTTACGGTGATGGCTTTCCCGTTGATTGAGAGAGAATTGAGGTGGATATCATATTTGCGAGGCTTAGCCACCTGCAGGCTGTTGGGATTGAACGAAATCAAGCCTTCGATTGTGCCGATGAGTATTTCGCCCGACGAAAGTTCGAGCACCGAGTTATAGTTGAATGAAGTGGAAGGCAATCCGTTCACTTTGCTGTAGAGCGTGAGGGCTTTTGAATTGAGATTGTATTGAAAAAGACCTTGGTCGGTGGTAATCCACAGTCGCGACTGCTTGTCTTCGAAGATGCTATACACGAGACCTTGTGAGATGAGACCGTCGAAGTCGATAACGCCGGTTTGCACTTTCCCATTGTAGAATTGGAGATTGATGAGGCTGCCACTGTCGGTAGAGAACCATAGAGTGCCCTTAGAGTCCTCGATAACCGAAACGATGAAATTGTCGGAGTCGGCACTATTTCCATCTATGTTGAAGTGATCCACTTTGCCGTCTTTGGCAGCGATTCGATATAGCCCGGTTCGTGTAGTACCCACCCAGATGTTGTCGGAGTGGTCGAGGCAAAGCTTGTAGATGAAGCTGCGGTGGAGCACTTCGTGGTCGATTGGAGAGAAAGAGTCGGAATCGGGCTTCATTTGAAGCACGCCATCGATAGTGGCTACCGAAACGGTGCCGTTGCGTTGCTTCACTATTGAGAAAACGCCAACGATGCGTGAGCCGTCGGCGAGGAAGTATTGGCGATGGACGTGAGTGCTTGTGTTGTAGCAGAAAAGGCCGTTGAATCGGGTGCCAATCCATAGCTCTGAGCGTGCTTTGTCGTAGAAGAGAGCGTGTACATTGCCCTCCACACCGGGAATCTCGGTGAATTGAGTGAAGTGCCCGTTTTCGAGGATAAACAAGCCGTTGTCTTCGGTGGCAATCCAGCATTTTCCAGGCTCGGTTTCGACCATTTCGCGGGGTACGCGAGCATTGAGCAGACCGGGAGCTGTGCTCGGCTCATAGTGTGAGAAGAGTAGGTTGTCGCTAAGCATGAGGTCGATACCGCCGAAGTAGGAGCCAATCCACATGTTGCCATCGTTGTCGCAAAAGATGTCGTAGATTGCGTTGTCGCCGATGCTGTTGATGTTGTTGGGGTTATGCTTGATGTGAGAGAAAGAGAAGTCGGGATTGATGATGTAGATGCCATTTTCGGTTCCAATCCACACTTGCCCCTCTTGGTTCTCGGAGATAGCACGCACAGCGCCGGAGATTTGCGACTTTGGGAAATGGTGAATAACCTTACGGGTGGCACAGTCGCAGCACGCTACGCCGCTGTCGTTGGCACTAATCCAAAGGCGGTCGGAAGAGTCGATGAAGACCGACATGATGCCGAGGTCGTAGGTGGGAGTCCACTTGATTCCGAGTGCGGCAAGGTTCTCCATTTTGTAGTTGGAAGCATTGAAACGATATAGAGCATCGTTGGTGAGGATATACATATTGTCGTGGCTATCGGTAGCGAGCGACATGATGCATGAAGCAAAGGGAGTGATGAACTTTTCGAGAGAGTCGGCTTCTTCATTGTAGCGAAACAGGTAATCGCCGCCGAAGAAGAGGTCACCTTTGCTGTTTTCGGTCATGGTCCATATCTCGATGTTGTAGTTCTTGAAGTCGTCGAAAGAGTTGCGATAGCGCAGGAATGTGCCGGAGCTGCATAGCCAGAGGCGGTTTTGGTGGTCGATGTGCATATTGAACACGCTACCTCGTGGGAGCGAGTTGGTGGCAGATTCGTGCCTGTAGGTGCGCATTTCATATCCGTCGAAGCAAGCGAGGCCGTTTCGCATTCCAATCCAGATGCGGCCTTGTTGGTCTTGGTCGATGGCTTCCACCTGGTGGTGTAGTTCGCTGAAGCGATTATTGAGATGGCGGAAATAGTAATCACCTGCGTTGCTGCAAAGAGCAACGAGCAAGAAAGCTATCAATACAATTATATGACGGATAGGATGTTTCATAAGTCACACACACTGACGATAATATGAAGGAATAAATAGTTGTTGCCTATTAAGCTTATATGGAGAGAAAAGG
>JBJFEF010000316.1:0-16040 GCA_051890435.1 Muribaculaceae bacterium | reverse complement strand
GCTCCACGGTGATGGTCTTGTTGCCCTCATATTTCGAGCGGAACTCCTTCACGATGGTGCGTGGAGCGCGACCCACATGGCCGTAGGCTGCTGTTTCCTCATATATGGGGTTGCGGAGCTTCAATCGGCGCTCAATGGCATTGGGGCGCATGTCGAAGATGGTGTTGAGCTTTGCGGCAATCTCGGCGTCGCTGAGAGCCACATGTGCAGTGCCGTAGGTGTTCACGCAGAGGCTCACGGGGCGAGCCACGCCAATGGCGTAAGCCACCTGCACCAGCACTTCGTCGGCAATTCCGGCAGCCACCACGTTCTTGGCGATGTGACGTGCTGCATAGGCAGCCGAGCGATCGACTTTCGAGGGGTCTTTGCCCGAGAAAGCTCCACCGCCGTGTGCGCCTTTACCGCCGTAGGTGTCAACGATGATTTTGCGTCCTGTGAGACCGGTGTCGCCGTGCGGGCCGCCAATCACGAATTTTCCGGTGGGATTGACGTGGAGGATGAGGCGGTCGTCGATCATCGCCTTGATGTTATCGGGGAGCTGGGCAATAACGCGGGGCAGGAGTATGTCGCGCACATCGGTGTAGATGCGGTCGAGCATGCGGCGGTCGGCATCATCCTGTGCAGCCTTGGAGTCGTCGGCAGGAGCGATAAACTCGTCGTGCTGGGTGCTGATTACGATGGTGTGGATGCGCACAGGGCGATTGTTCTCGTCATATTCCACTGTCACCTGGCTCTTTGAGTCGGGGCGCAGATAGGTCATCACCTTACCTTCGCGGCGAATCACCGACAGCTCGCGCAGAAGCATGTGCGAGAGGTCGAGCGACAGAGGCATATAGTTGGCTGTTTCGTTGCAGGCATAGCCGAACATCATGCCCTGGTCGCCGGCGCCTTGGTCTTCAGCCACGGCACGTTCCACACCGCGGTTGATGTCTTGCGACTGCTCGTGCAGAGCCGAGAGCACGCCACACGATTCGGCGTCGAATTTCAGCTCGCTGCGGGTGTAGCCAATGCGGCTAATCACGCCACGCGCCACCTCCATAAGGTCGATGTAGGCATCGCTTTTCACCTCGCCTGCCACAATCACCTGTCCGGTGGTGACAAGGGTTTCGCAAGCCACCTTCGATTGCGGGTCGTAGGCAAGGAAGCGGTCGAGAATTGCATCACTGATTTGGTCAGCCACCTTGTCGGGGTGGCCCTCCGATACTGATTCAGAAGTGAATAAATAGTTCATTTTTCCAATTTTTTTTGAAAGTGGAAAAAGCTTAAGCAACGGTCCTCAAAAATGTTGATTTCACTCCGTCCTTCCTCGCCGGCAAAGCCAAGGCGGCTTTGCTGCAGTGTGGCGACCGGCGCTCCGTGGCGCAATCTCTCGAAGGAGGGAGCTTGGAACGCAGTTTTAGCATTTTTTTATGTGGTTGCAAGCAGCCAAATTTTTCCACAAAAGTTAAACAATAATTTTTTGCAGCTACAAAGATACACACCGCAGTCGAAACCACCAAATTTTTTGCCAAAAAACGCTTCGGTGCCTGCAAAAAATTTGCTGAGCGTGGCAAGAACGGCGTTGAAAAAAATCACACGATAATTTTTTTGAAATTTAGCAAATTATGTTGTAAATTTGCGGTGCAAATGTTTTAGGATTCAAAAAAGCTTTTTTTGGCTAAAATTCATAAACGATAAATTAATCGAGCAGATGAACTACTCAATTCTCAATTTCCTGACTCTTCTTGGAGCAGTAGGACTATTCCTCTATGGAATGAAAGTGATGAGCGAGGGCTTGCAGAAAGTGGCAGGTGACCGCATGCGCAACATCCTTTCGGCAATGACCAAAAACCGATTTGCCGGTGTACTCACCGGTGTACTCATCACAGCACTCATTCAAAGTTCATCGGCATCGACCGTGATGGTAGTGAGTTTCGTGAATGCGGGTCTCATGTCGCTTGCCCAGTCAATGGCAGTAATCATGGGAGCCAACATCGGAACCACCTTCACCGCCTGGATTATTTCAATCTTCGGCTTCAAGGTGAATATCTATGCTTTTGCAATTCCATTGATTGGCTTCGCCATTCCAATGCTGTTTTCAAAGAAAAGCAATTATAAATCGATTGGTGAATTTATAATTGGCTTTTCTTTCTTGTTTATGGGTCTTGACTACATCGGCCAGAATGTGCCCGACCTCAAATCGAGCCCCGAAATATTTGCCTTCCTCCAGGATTATGCCAGCCGCGGTTTTGCCTCGGTGATGATATTTGTGGCAGCCGGACTGGTGGTGACAATGATAATCCAGTCGTCGGCAGCCACCTTTGCCATCGTGCTCATTATGTGCTCCAAGGGTTGGATTCCCTTCGACATGGCATGCGCCATGGTGCTCGGTAGCAACATCGGAACCACCATCACCCCTATCCTTGCGGCACTCAGCGGTAACATCGCCGCCCGCAAGGCGGCACTCGGGCACTTCCTTTTCAACTTCTTCGGCACCATCTGGACCGTGGTGGCATTCTTCCCCTTCTGCGCGCTCATCGTGTGGATTACCGAAAACCTCGGTCAAGGCGACCCCAATGCTCTTGTGAGCTATGTGGGAAGCCTCGAAACAACCGACCCGGTAGCCTATGAGGCGGCAATGGCAGGCACGCTGCCATCGAGCAGCCCCGTGATGCGCGAGATTCTGCATCTGCAGTTTGCAGTGTCGTTTGGCTTGTCGATGTTCCACACCGTGTTCAACATCATCAACCTGTGTGTGATGATATGGTTCACCGAAACCTATGTGAAGATTACCAACTTCCTCATCCGCTCCAAGAGCAAAGAAGACGAGGAATTCCAGCTCAAATTCATCTCGCGCGGTCTGCTCAACGCCTCCGAGCTCAATATCACCCAGGCACAAAGGGAAATACTGGTATATGCCGAGCGCGTCGATCGCATGTTCTCGATGGTGCAGCAGCTTGTGCACACCAAGAATGGCACCGAAGAATTCAACAAGCTCTTCACCCGCATCGAGAAATATGAGGAAATCAGCGACCGCATGGAAATTGAAATCGCCAACTACCTCAACCGCGTGGTCGATGGCCGCTTGAGCTACGATGGTAAGCTGCGCGTGTCGGCAATGCTCAGCATCGTCACCGAGATTGAGAGCATCGGCGACAGTTGCTACAACATTTCGCGCACCCTCGTGCGCAAAGAGGAGGGACACAGCCACTTCACCGAGGAGCTATATGCCAACATCGACACCATGATGAAGTATGTGAGCGAGGCTCTTGCCAACATGCTCGTGATTCTCAGCGACATTGAGAATGTGCACGACAGCGACTTGCTGCGCAACTTCAACAAGGAGCGTGAAATCAACAACTACCGCAACCTGCTGCGTGTGGAAAACATTGAGAACGTCAACCAGAAGAAGTATGACTACCAGTCGGGTATCTTCTATATGGATATCATCTGCGAGGCAGAGAAGCTTGGCGACTATGTAATCAACGTGATTGAAGGTGTGGAGCACCAGTTCCGCAAGCGCCTCGACACCACCCACGCCAACTAATCCCCATCCCACAGGCATAACGCAAGCCTCACAGGAAGATAAAAAAGACCCGGCGAAATCGTGATAACATCGATCTCCGCCGGGTCTTTTTTGTGTCGTCGCTGGGCAATATAGCGGCTTGTGTCACCACCACTCCCTCACAGTGATGGAATGGCATTCGATAGGGTGAGGGTGATGTAGTCGTTGATGGTGGTGCCAGCCATAGAGGCTGCACTTGCTATTCTGCCGTGAAGCTCTGACGGCATTCGCAACAACAATCTGCCACTGTAAGGCTTGGCAGGGGCAATGCCACGCTCTGCGCAACTCTCCAAATATTCATCGACTGCGCTGTGAAAATCGGCGGTTATTTCATCAATAGTTGTGCCTTCGTAGGAAATAAGAGTGCCATGCAAGCCTTCCACTTTGCCAAAGAGGCACTTGTCCTCATCGCTATATTCCACCGACCCGGTGTATCCTTTATATTTCAACTTTCCCATATTATATCAATTTTAAATTTTTAAGCATATCTATAAGCTGCTTCACCTGATACGACTTCAATTCGCCCGAAGGGTGAGGCTTGTGGAGCAAGATTGTGTCGTTACCATTCACAAATTCCACTCGCGAACCCGAAGTCCTGCCTTTGTTGCGCTCTTCAAAGCCATAATACAGCAGCAGGGCTTTGGCTTCATCGTAGTGAAAATCTTTTGGCCGGCTCAAAAGTCGTGCTATCAATTTGTCTTTTTTTGTCATATCCGGAGTGGTAATTTTGATTCAACTGTGCAAAGATACTAAATTTAGTATCGATTGCAAATACTTTAGTGATATTTCTTTACAGTGGTTAAGGGGGGGGGTAGGGGTGAAGTGGTTGAGGGTAAATGCTTTGCGTGAAAATTTTTTGGTGGTTTCTGGTGAAAATGTGAATTTTTTTCGTACATTTGCAACATATTACTTATCTTATTAACTTTCTTTTCGACTATGAATGTTAAGAAATTTAGCCTAATGTGCTTGACGTGCTTGTTGATGCTATGGTCGTGTAGCGACGATTTGCCACGCACAAGCAGTAGTGAAGTTGACGACAATTACGTGGGTGCTTTAAAATTGATTACGTTGGCGAATGGCATGGAAGAATTCAGGCAACCTGAGTTCAAGCTGGTGCTTACCACTGAATCGGGCGAAAAAATTACCCGCACAGGCAAGCATAGCCACATTGGTGGGGAATCCCATCTCGCTCTCAACGAGGGACTGAAATCGGGAAAATACCGCCTGCTCTATCTCTCCTACCCCAAGATTGATGAAGAAACCGGGCAAACGGTGTGGCGCGAGTATGGTCTTGGCTGCCGCATCGAAATCGACCGTAGCGAGCTTACTGCCGTCGTGTGCGACACCTACAATCCTACATTCAAGATGTATGGCAGCGGCACTGCCAACGACCCGTTTATCGTGAGCAGTTCCGACAATCTGGAACGCCTTCGCAAGATTGCCAACGACTTTGTGAGCAACCGCAACCTCACCGACAGCACGCACTTCAAGCAGACTGACGACATCGATATGGAGCTGTCGTCATTCTACAGCGACAAGCAATATGGCTGGATGCCTATCGGAAGCCAGAATACCTGCCCCTTCCGTGGGATATATGATGGTGGAGGCCATGCTATCACAGGATTGCAGATTTCGCGAACCACCTCGGGTGGCTTGGGACTTTTCGGATATGCCGATGCTGCTACTTTCTGCAACATCAAGATGAAAGATGCCACTATCGAGGGCAACTTTGCCACCGGCACACTTCTCGGTGCAGCCGTGACAAAGGGAAGCCGACGCTCACAGACCATGCTAATCAACTGCACCACCGAGGGCGGATATGTGAAGGCAGGCGCAGGAAGTGCTGCGATTGGTGGCATTGTGGGGCTGGTTGACCAAGGTGCTGAGATGCATATCGACAGTTGCTTCAACAAGGGAACCAAGGTGAACGGCTCATACGGTGTGGGCGGAATTCTGGGCGCAGGAGCACTCTTGTCGCGCACCAAGATTCAGAGTTGCGACAATAATGCAGAGGTGACATCGGATTTCACCGGCTGTGGAGGCCTTGCCGGCTCATGCGACTCCCTCTATGTGATGAACAGCAATAATCACGGAAAAGTGACAGGCTCAAGTGCTTATAGCACTGCTGATACCGAAAATTCAGGTATGGGCACCGGTGGCATTGCCGGAGGTGCCGGCAGGTCATATTTCTACACCTGCCGCAACTATGGTGAAGTGACCGGGCACACCGGAGTGGGTGGAATATTGGGCAGTACATGCTCCTCACGCGAGCTGCAATACTTCAACAATGCCATGTTCCGCTCATGTGGCAACGAGGCTGCCGTGAATGGCATCACTTCGGTGGGAGGAATTTGCGGTGAAGCGCAATTCGGCTGCTATGCCGTATATAACACCGGCGAAATATCGTTGTTGCAGTCGTCGGCCGATGCTGTCATTGGCGGCATTGTGGGCAACACCTCGGTATCGGTAGTGCATAATGCCGTGAATGCGGGAAAGGTGAAAGCGTCGGAAGCCGAGTGTGTGGGTGGCGTAGTGGGCAAAACCACGTGGGGTAACCTCATTGCGAGCCAGAACCTGGCTGAAATCAGTGCCACGGCGAAGTATGTGGGCGGCATTGTGGCACTTGCCGGAAATCAGACGGTAATTAACTACTGCAGCAACCACTATCGCATCTTCAACTATGGCAAAGGCTACACCGGCGGCATTGTGGGCGAAGTGGGCGACCCGCGCGAATGGACCACTATGAACACCATCAATTGCATCATTGGCGGAATTGAGTGCGTAATTGGCATTGTAGGGCCTACATTGACGATGACAGGCAAAGATTTCCTCAAAGAAAGCGATTTGCTTGGTTTCCTCGCAAAGTCGGAGAAATGGCATCAATTCCACAAAGTGGCTCATATAGTAGAGCTTGCCTTCGATATAAGCACACTTGCCTACGACTGGAGCACGAAATTATGGGGAATACAATATTACTTCTCCCCCGAGGAATTAAAGGCACGAATGGCACAGTTTGAGCAGGAAGCCGAAGAAATTGATGCCGAAGTGAAGGGTGAAATCAGTGCCTTGCGCAGCACTTCGGCTTCTGATGTGTTGATGTACACAGGGTTGAACACTCAGACGTCGATTGATTTCATGAACAATGTGGAAACACTGGTGAAGTCGTTTGAAAGCGACAACGAAAAAGCCGTCGATATCAACTGCAACATGAATGCCGAGCGTGAATCGCGCATTGAGGCAGTAGAATCATACAAGGAAACCACCGAGATAGTGCACAAGGTGATAGGCGGTGCCTGCTTGGTGGTATCTACGGCAGCATTTGTGGCAAGCTTCGTTGTGGCTCCCGGCTCACAGCCGGCAATCATAGCCGCTATGGCTGGAGGAGTCTCCACATTCATTGGTGGAGCAAATGCAATAGTGGAGAATGTCGATGACTATCAGGCAAATGTGGTGTCGGTCACGCAGTGCGCCAACTTCAGCACTGTCAAAGCCGATGAGGCTGATTATGTGGGCGGCATTGTGGGAAGCCTGGAAGACTTCGGATACTTGGCCAATAGCCTTAACAGCGGAGAACATAGTGGTTCAAACAAGAATAGTGCCGGCATTGTAGGCTACTGTGGCTCGAAGAGCGAGCTGGTGTGCAACCTCAATGTGGGCAACAAATGGAATCGGCCTATATCAAAGAATAGTGGCACAGCTGTCAATTATGTCGATAACATCTATCTATATGAGGCAAACACCGGTGAAGATGTAACTCAACCGGTTGAAATCGATCCTCGCCCACTCGATGAAATCTACATCAAGAGCCTTTTCCCCGACACTTGGGATATCAATGGCGACAAATCGGTGTGGAAACTCACCGAGAAGAAAGGATACTTCCCCATACCTTATCGCTCGTGTATGGAATTTGAGAGCGTTGAAGAATAGTGGTTTTTATTGTAGCACAGCATAAATATTGAAAATATGATTATTAGAAAGTCGATGCTTTTCATCATGGTGAGCTTTTTCTTGCTCACTATCGCCACAACGGTGAGTTGTAGCGATGATTTATATATGACCAATGAAGCGGGGTCGGAACTCACCGAGGATTCTCAGTATAGGATAAGCCGTTTCAATGTGGAGGAGCATTTGTGGGATATTCCTGCCGACCACGAGGAAATAGCCCTTATTCTCACATCGAAGAGCGACGGGCTGGAACGCACATTCCGGGCACGAGTGGAGCACAAGAGCGGCGGCTACGTTATCGGAATGCTCATTCCCAAGAAAGAATCGCTTCCCGACAGTGACTATAGCATGAGGGCAACCCTTGCCGACGGTACTTCTCTTGGGTCGATTATCCATGTGATCATTCGCAACGAGATGGTACACCGGCTATTGGGCAGCGAGGTGGAATATAAATTAGAAGGCTCAGGCACCGAGAAAGACCCTTATAGGGTGAAAAATGCTAAAGATTTCAATACTTTGCTATTAAGTCTCAGTCGCGATACCATTGCCCATGCAAGCGGGCTACATTTCCGGCAGACTGCCGATTTCACCGCTCCGGCAACGAGCAATGTGGTCGATGGGCGTCTCTACTCAAGCTACGACTTCGCCGGGCACTACGATGGTGGCGGCAATAGCATCTCCTTGCTATATCAGGGTAGCGGCAATAGCGAAAAGGACAGCAATGTGGGACTGTTTACCACACTCAGGGATAACGCACATATTGAGAATCTCACCATCAAGGCATTGATGAGCGGCATGGTAAATTGCTGTGGCGCACTTGCTGCTGAAAGCCGTGGAACCGTGAATATCAGCAACGTGAGCATTGCCGGCAGCATCGAGGGCAAGGAAAATATCGGTGCCTTCGTGGGCAAGGCCTCGGGTGCGCTTGTATCGAGCAATTGTAGCGTGTCGGGGAAGGTGTCGGGCGAGAAATACGTTGGCGGCATTGTGGGTAGCGTTGATAATGGCTCTCTCTCGGCAACTAATTTCTACTCTTTAGTCGATGATGCGGCATATTTCAGCGTTGAGGCAACACGGTCGCACGCCGGAGGCTTAGCAGGCTTGGTGAATAGTGGAGCTATCAATCTGGGAAAAATTTCCGTAAGACACACGGTGTCGGAGGAAGACATTGATTTGAAGGTGATTTCGGCTCCCGAATATTGCGGAGGCTTGTTTGGCGAGGCGAAGATCGACAGCACCAGCACGATAAAAAGCTGTGAGGTGGTTGCTCCCATTTCAAGCAGCGGTGACTATGTGGGAGGTCTCATAGGCAAGGCTGCGCTTAATGCCGAGCTTCAGCTGAATTTTACTGCTGTGGGAGCCTATCTGCAAGGCTCGTCGTATGTGGGAGGCTTGTTCGGACACATCACCACCAATGGCAATCTGCATTTTCTCGGAAGCGACTCAAGCCTTAGCAACTGTGTGTGCGTAATCGACAACAGCTATTGTGAGATTAGAGGCTCGAAATATGTGGGTGGCTTGTTTGGCTTTATCCACGGCGACATTAAGGCTGAATCAGCTTTCGTAATCAGCACAAATGTTATCGGAAGCAGCAACTTCGTGGGCGGTGTAGCCGGTGGCACCGAATGGAGCACTATCGATTGCACTAAGTTCCTATGTGCCCCGAATATGATAGTTCAGGGACCCGATGCCGTGGGTGGAATAGTGGGATATGCCAGCTCTTCGACGGTGAAAGGCAAGGCAGTAGATAAATTCGACCCCACCACTTACCCCGCAAGTGGCACTTTCAAAAGTTCGTGTTCGTGCATAGTCAGATGTGAGGCCAAGGGTTCAAGCTATATTGGCGGCACCTCGATTGGCGGCATCGTAGGATATGCCCACGACACCTATCTCGAAAACCTCTGTTTCACCGGCACCGTCACCGGCACCGACCGTGTGGGAGGCATTGTGGGGCACTTCAATAACGAGTCGCGTGGACATTTGAAGTGCTGCGTTGGCAATGCCAATGAGGTAAACAACACTGTGGGCACCAGCACCGGAGGTGTAGCAGGATTGGTGCAATACGCCAATTGCAGCATCAGCAACCTTATCAACTATTCCGAGGTGACCGGCTGCGATTACACAGGTGGCGTTATCGGCAGGATAAAGATGCAGGGTGACTCTGATAATTATTATGTAGAAATGCTACTGAATCAGGGCATAGTTGACGGTACTGTCAATGTGGGTGGATGTTTAGGCTATGTAAGCCCATATGCTTACAATGAATTCACCATAAAAAATAGCTGCAACAATGAATCTGTGACATCGACAGCTGAAGGAAATGTGGGTGGCATAATTGGTTATGGCAATCTCAGTCGTCTGCATGTTCTGCATTGTGCCAACCATGGCTCTGTGGTGGGTAAAGGAGAGTCGAAAGTGGGTGGCATTGCCGGCCGGTTGGGCATGAATGGCTCGGGTCTTATCGGAATTGTTGACAATATGGAGATGGCTTATTGCTGCAATCGTGGCGAGATTTCTTCCGACAACAAATACTCTAATGTAGGCGGCTTGCTTGGCTACCAGGAAGACGGGCATTTTGCTGACGATGTCACTTATATGACCCACGATTGCTATAATGCCGGCACAGTTACTTCCGACCAGGAAGACGACAATGGCGGCATTGTGGGCAATGTGGATAACTTCGCCGAGGTGGTGCGGTGCATCAACTTCGGCAAAGTATCCAATGGCAATGCCGTGGTGGGTACGCACAAGGCGGGCACCGACTGGTATCACCACAACCTCTACTATGAGGATGGCACAGGCAAGGGCTGGTGTGCCGAATCGTTCAAGAAAGAAAATCGTGGCAAGAAGGAAATATATGAAAACTTCGACTTCTCAAGCGTTTGGGATATCGACACCAACAAAAACGACGGCTACCCACACCTCCGCAACTGCCCCTTCCAGTTCAAACCCTGACGGTGCGGTGTTCCTAATACGCTGATATTAAAATGCTTGTAGGTAATAGTGTTTTATCAATATATTTGCATATAAATCAAAATTATGTTTATATTATGGCGAAGAAATTTGTGCTATTAACCATAGCTTGCTTAGCGATATTCTACTCTTGCAGCGATGAATTGCCTGCAAGAGTGGAGAATGTCGCTAACGATAGCTATGCCGGAGCATTGAAGGAAATTTCGTTGTCGGATGGAATGGACGATTTCCATCACGCTGATTTCATGCTGGTGCTCAGCTCTGCTACTGGCGAGCAGGTGAAGCGCATAGGCAAGCACACCCGCTCAGGCGGTGTCTCAAAGCTCGTTCTTAACAATGGATTGAAAGCCGGAGAATATCGTATGCTCTATCTCTCGGCCGATACAGTTGATGAGCCTTCCGACGACTATGGGCTTGGCTGCCGCATCAGTATCGACACTAATGAGACAAAAGCAACGGTTATCGACACCTACGACAGCGTCATGTGCCTCTACGGCAAGGGAAACAAGCTCGACCCCTATGTGATAAGCAGTGCCAATCACCTCACGCGCCTTCGCGATGTGACCAACGACCAGATCGGCAATGACATGCTCACCGATTCCACCTATTTCAGGCAGTTTGCCGACATCGATCTTACCATGCCGTCGATTCAGGCTCACAAGCTTAACGGCTGGTTGCCTATCGGCAGTCAGAACACATGCCCTTTCCGTGGAATCTACGATGGCAACAAGCATAAGATTTCGGGATTGTGGATTTCGCGCGACGAGTCGTGCGGAGCCGGGCTTTTCGGTCATGCCGAGGCGGCAACGCTGCGCAATATCGTGATGGAAGATGCCTCAATCGAGGGCAATTTCGCTGCCGGCTCCATTCTTGGAGCTGCTGTCACGAGTGGCAACCGCCAGGCTCTCACCACCATTCTCAATTGCACCACCACCGGCGGTAGCGTAACGGCACGCAAGGGTAGTGTGGCTATCGGCGGACTGGTGGGACTTGTGGATAAAGATGCCAAGATACTCATCGACAGCTGTGCCAATAACGGCACTGAGGTGAAAGGCTCCTACGGCGTGGGTGGCATTGTAGGCACGGGAGCACTATTTTCGCGCACTGTGATTAGAGGGTGCAAGAATCTTGCCACTGTCAGCTCCGATTTCACCGGCTGTGGCGGTATGGCAGGCACCTGCGACTCACTGTATGTGATGAGCTGCGAAAACCACGGTAAAATCACGGGAAGCGCATCGTTCACCTCCTCCGATAAAGAAAACGAAGGACTTGGCACCGGTGGCATTGCCGGAGGTGCCGGACGGTCTTATTTCTACACTTGCCACAATTATGGCGATGTTACGGGCTACAAAGGCGTGGCTGGCATCATAGGCAGCACATGCGCATCGGCAAAACAAGGCTATTTCAACAATGTGATGATGAAATCGTGTGGCAACGAAGGTGCAATCACCGGACAGACCTCGGTGGCAGGTATCTGCGGTGAGGCGCAGTTTGGCTGCTACTCGGTGTATAACACCGGCACGATTACGGCTTTGTCGTCGGATGCGATAGCCGGGGGCATTGTGGGTAACACTTCGGTGTCGGTAGTGCAGAATGCTGTAAATTCGGGCAAGATTGAGGTTGCGAATGCCGAGTGCGTGGGCGGCATTGTGGGCAAGACCACCTGGGGCACCTTAATGTTGTGCCAGAATAATGGCGACATTAACACCACGGCAAAGTATGTGGGTGGAATTGTGGCTCTTGCCGGAAGTCAGACGGTCATTAACTATTGTGGCAACTTCGGCAACATCGTCGGCAACGGCAAAGGCTACGTTGGCGGCATAGTGGGTGAAGTTGGCGACCCGCGCGAGTGGTCGGTGCTTAACACCATAAATTGCGTAATTGGCGGAGTGGAGTGCGTTCTCGGCGTAGTTGGACCTACGCTTGCTTTGACCTCACCCCAGTTTATTCGCGAAAGGCAAGCATTACAATTCGTATTGCGCATTGAAAATTGGAACAAAATACACAAAGTGGCTCATGGCATTGAGATGGCAGTTGACATTTTGACTCTTGTTTACGATTGGAGCATTAAATTCTATGAATTGGCTGAATATGTGGGACACAAGAGTAAAGAGATGATGAAAGCTGAGATTTCGCAGCAGGCAAGCGAAATCGACGAGCAAAACACTGCAAAGATCAATGCCCTGCGTAAGTCGGCTGCCGACAAGGTGGTGCTTTTCGATGGATTAGATGTTGCGACGGCAAGTGATTACATCTCTAATGTGGAGAAGGTTGCAGCCACCTATGAGAGTTCCGACGAGAACATCGAGGCATTTGTCTTCAATCTGAACAATGAGCGCGAAACGCGAGCCAAAGAGGTGCAAAAGTACAAGAAGGCAGTGGCGATTGCACACACTGTGATAGGCTGTGTGGCTCTTGCGGTTTCTACGGCTACGTTTGTCGCAAGTTGTTTTGTGGCTCCGGGTTCGCAGGGAGCCATAGGCTTGGCTGTGGCGAGTGGAATTTCTACTGTGGTGGGTGGTGCTAATGCCATAGCTGAGAATTGCGACGACTACCAGGCAAATGTGGTGTCGGTCACGCAGTGTGTGAATATGGGCAAAATCAGTGCCGATGCAGCCGATGCGGTGGGTGGCATTGCCGGACACCTACAGCAGTTCAGCTTTGTGGGCGACTGCCTTAACACCGGGCAATATGCCGGAGCAAAGGCGTGTGGAGGCGGCATAGCAGGACGCAGCGACTCGAAGAGTGAGCATTGGTGCTGCCTGAGTGTGGGCAATAAATGGGCTGATCCATTCTGCAAGATTTCGCACATGACTTCCTACACCGACGTGTACTATCTGCATGAAGCCTATACCTCGGAAACCGCAGCCGGGGCGACTAACTACCTGAAGCTCCACATGATTTGCCGCGATATGTACTATTCGTGGAGGTGGGACCTTAATAAAGACAAATCCACATGGGGACTCACCAACAAGGAGGGCTACTTCCCAGTACCGAAAAATTCAAAGATGGAAACATCATGTTATAAAAACTAATCTCTAATAACTGACACTATGAATAAATTGATAAAGTCGATTATAGCAAGTTGCCTGCTGGTGACACTTATTGCAATCGTGAGCTGTGGCGATGACTTAATGTATAAGAGGAATGAAATAGGCTCTGAACTCACTGAGAACTCCGAATATAAAATCAGCAGCTTTGAAATAGGGCACAAATTGTGGACTATTCCTGCCACCGACACGAGCATTGATATCGTGTTCCTGTCGCAGACCGACAGCACCGAATACCGCTTGTCGGCTACGGTGGAACACGGCATCGACACATACACCATCAAGGTGATGATTCCCAAGAACAAGCGTCTGCCCGACAGCGACTACATCATCAAGGCTTCACTTGCCGACGGCACTCCTCTCGGCTCGGTGCTTTTGGCTAAGGTCAGCAATGAGATGGTGCACAGTGTGCTTGGCTCTCAGCTCAAATATCCATTATCGGGCAATGGCTCGCCGACCGACCCTTATCTAATCAAAAGCAAAGGCGATTTCGACAAGCTTCTCAGCACGCTGGCAAGGGATACGAATGCACACGCATACGGCTTGTATTTCAAGCAGACTGCCGATTTTGAAGCACCGGCAGTGAGCAATGTGACCGACGGACGCCTGTATGCCGGATTTGACTTTGCCGGCATATATGATGGCGATAATCACAGCATCACCCTCACATATCAAGGTGGCAGCAATGATAAGGACAATCAGGTGGGGCTTTTCCCTAAGCTCCTCGATAATGCTATGGTTGAGAATCTCACTATCACGTCGATTGTCTATGGCGTGAAAAACTGTGGCGGTGTGCTTGCCGCCGAAAGCTCAGGACACGTGGCAATCAACAATGTGCATGTCATGGGAAGCATCACCGGCAATGAGCACATAGGTGCTTTAATAGGCAAAGCTACCGGAACTCTTGAAGTGACCGGATGCAGCACTATGGGCACCGTACTCGGCAAGAAATATGTGGGCGGAATTGTGGGCAGCATGACCGGCGATATCACTGTATCCGACTTTTCTACCGACTACGACGACAAGCATTTATTCGTCGTGAGTGCATCTGAGTCGCACGCAGGAGGCTTGATAGGCAGTTTTTCCGACGGCTCTTTCAAAATCGACGATGTGAACGTCAGTCACACCATCGACGAAAGCTCAAAAGATGTGTATGCCATTTCTGCACCGTCTTATTGTGGCGGATTAATTGGAGAAGCGATAGTGAAGAGCCAAAGCACGATCAGTGATAGTAAAGCGGTGGCTGCATTGCACTCTACGGGTAACTATCTCGGCGGATTTATCGGCAGGGCTGAGCTGAATGCCGACCTGATACTGAAATCGGTGAAATCGGGGGTTTACGTCAATGGCAAGAACTATGTGGGTGGACTTTTTGGATATGTCGTCACCAATAACCACCTCGTTTTCCAGGGTAACAACTCGCAAAATTCCAATATAATAGCCAAGTCAGGGAACAGCCATTGCGCAGTCGATGGCTCGCAATATGTGGGAGGTCTGTTTGGCATTATCAAAGGCGATGTGAAGCCTGTTTCAACCAAGCTCAACATCAGCGTCACCGGTGCCGACAGCTACATAGGCGGTATGGCTGGAAAGGCTGAAAACAGCACTATTGATTGCTCTGAAACCACATACGTTGGCGACATGAAGGTGGTGGGACCGAATGCCGTGGGTGGAGTAGTGGGATATGCCACATCTTCAACCATCAAGGGAGAGAAAATAGACGATATGGGACTTGCAAGTATGCCCGCGGCAAGCAAATTCAAGAGCTTTTGCCCCATAACCGTGACGTGCCAGATGGTGAACGAAAGTCCCGTGGGAGGCACGTCGATTGGAGGCATTGTGGGATCAGCCGACAACTGTACTCTTGAGAACCTGGTATTTTCGGGCACAGTCACCGGTATTAAAAATGTAGGAGGCATTGTGGGACAACTACACCTCGACTCGAAAGGCAGCTTGCATAATTGCGTGAACAATGGACTGAAGGTGGAGAACATCTGGGGTGTCGCAACAGGCGGTATTGCCGGCTCGGTGAGCTACAAACGAGGCACAATTAGCAACCTCACCAACTATGCCGTAATCCAGGGCAGCGACTATACAGGCGGAATAATTGGCGAATTTCACATCACCAGCGATTGCCCACAGAATTTTATCATCTCGATGTCGCTCAATAGAGGTGCCGTCACAGGTACCCGCCAAGTGGGTGGCTGCATTGGCTATCTGTGGGGGGTAGCGACGTACGTATGCCGTGTCAAGCAGTTTGGCAACACGGCTGATGTTACCTCCTCCGATAATGGTAATGTGGGCGGTATCATTGGCTATGGCAATAAAAACCATCTGCGTGTACTTGAATGTGCCAACCATGGCAGGATTGTGGGAAAAGGCAAGTCGAAGGTGGGAGGCATTGCCGGACGATTGGGAAAGAATGGCTCGGGACTGACAGGCTGTGTTAATAATATGGAGATGGCTTTTTGCTGCAACCGTGGCGTGATTTCGTCGGACCACAGTCAGTCAAACGTGGGTGGTCTGCT
>JBJFEF010000315.1:1637-4408 GCA_051890435.1 Muribaculaceae bacterium | reverse complement strand
GGCGATGCCTACGACAATCCTGTATTCACACTCAAGGTTGACGTGAGCGATGCCGATGCTGCTGGCGGATGGTGGTGGAAGATAGTTCCTGAGTCAACTTTTGCAAACGGTGACTGGGTAGATGCCGACTACTCACAGTATGGTCCTGCCGAGAACGGCGACGAGGCTACCGAGGGTATGATTGTTCCGAAGCTCAACGACGTTGAGCCGGGTGCAGGCTGCTTGAAGACTGCCGGACAGTTCCTTCTCACCATCAATATGGAAGAGGGTACTTACGCATTCACTTCGGCTTTTGACTTCCTCTACACTCCGGGTGGATCGAATGGCTGGAACCAGGGCAACTCACAGCGCCTCTTCACAAGCAACTATGCCGACTACTTCGGATATGCTTATCTCGATGGTGAGTTCAAGTTCTCCAGCGCTCCCGATTGGGATCACACCAACTATGGTGTAGGTGATGCTGAAGGCACAATCTCTACATCCGGCGGTAACCTCTCTGTTAAGGAGAAGGGTCTCTACTGGTGCTCGGTTAACACTGCTGCTCTCACCTACTCACTCTATCAGGTGACTACAATCGGTGTGATTGGCGACGCTACTCCTAATGGCTGGAACGGCTCTACCGCTCTCACTGCTACCGACGACAAGATGCTCATCTGGGAAGGTGATGTAGAGTTCTCTGCCGGTGGTGAGTGGAAGTTCCGCGCCAACGATGCTTGGGACGTAAATCTTGGTGGTTCGGTTGACGACCTCCAGCAGAATGGTTCTAACCTCGCTACTCCGGGAGCAGGCAAGAAGCACGTGCGTCTCGACCTCAGCACCATTCCTTACACTTGCACAGTGAAGTAATTTCCTTCGCTCCCGCAGCGAATGAAATCTTACACTTGCACATTGAAGTAATTCAAATTTCGATTGCAGCGTGAAGAAATCCCTTCCGCCCGCAGCGAAATAGCATGATTCAACCCCGGGAGGCTTAACCCCCTCCCGGCTAAATAAAAAAAGAGCCTCCCAGCGAGGCTCTTTTTTATGTCATTAAGTCAAAGCATAAAGTTTTTCAAATCGTAGAACATTAGTCGTGTTTCTTCGTCTTTATCTGATTCTGAAAAAACAAAAAACCGTTCAGTTCTTGCTCAGAGCACTTGAACGGTTTTATTATAGTATCAAGAGAGAGAGTTTGTATAGTCGTAGGTTTTCTCGATTCATATCACATTGTGAAATTGCTAATTGATTTCATCCATTCGTAAGCCTTACGACCTCTTTCTTTCTCCTCTTTAGATGCCGGTCTTGGCTGAGAAATCAGTTTCATAAACCGCTCAGCATCTTTACCGAATAACTCGGGAGTTTCTTTGATAGGACGTGCCATAATCTTTACTATACAAAATTTACATCGCAAATATACAATTATTTTTTTATAATTCTGCAATATTCAATCAGATTTGACGCAAATCAGTGCTAAATCAGTAAGTCTATGATAGGGTGGAGGATGATTATGACTGTTTTTTCGCTCAAATCTTATGAGATTGCGACAGATTTGGAGCGCGAAAGGTGTCGCTATCGTGAAAAAAATCGGCGATTGCGACTACTTTCGGTGTTGAAAGGTGTCGCAATCGCATTGTTTTTTGCCACTTTTGGGGGCTGTTTCGGAGTTCCCGGAGGAGCTAAAGGGTGCCCTTGGTGGAAGGGAGGAGGTAGGTGAAGGGGTCGCGGCGTATGGCGGCGCGTATGGCGCGTGCCAGAGCCTTGAAGATGCCCTCAATCTTGTGGTGCTCGTTGGTGCCGCGAGCCGAGATATACAGGTTCATTCGTGTCGAGTCGCTAAGGCTCTTGAAGAAGTGCAGAAACATCTCGGTGGGCATTTCGCCGATGCGCTCGCGGTGAAACTCAGCGTCCCACACCAGCCATGGCCGTCCGCCAAAGTCGAGCGCCACGGTGCACTGGCAGTCGTCCATTGGCAGCACGAAGCCGTAGCGTTCAATTCCGCGCTTGTCGCCGAGAGCAATGCGGATGGCGTCGCCCAGCGCGATGGCAGTGTCTTCGATGGTGTGGTGCTCATCTACATATAGGTCGCCCTCGACGGTGATATTGAGATTCATGCCCGAGTGACGGCCAATCTGGTTGAGCATGTGGTCGAAAAATCCCAGTCCGGTTGAGATTTGGCATTGCCCGCTGCCGTCGAGGTCGAGGTCGATGGCGATTTTCGTTTCGCTCGTGTTGCGCACTACGCTCGCACGGCGGCTGCCGCAGCGCAGGAAGTCGGAGATGCGGTCCCAATCGTCGGTTACAAGAGCCACCGAGTCGCCCAGTCCGGCATCAGCCACCGCCTTCAAGCCACTTTCGGGAGCGCTGAAGAAGATAGCTTTAGCGCCAAGATTGCGGGCAAGCATCACATCGGTGAGGCGGTCGCCAATCACGAAAGAGCCGGCAAGGTCGTAGTCGCCGGCGGTGTATTTGCCCAGCAGCGCTATCCCCGGCTTGCGTGTGGGTGCGTGCTCGTGCTCAAAAGTGGTGTCGATGACGATGTCGTCGAAGGTAACCCCTTCGCCGCGCAGCGTGTCGAGCAGCAGGCGGTGAGGCGGCTCAAAATCCTCGGTGGGAAACGACGGCGTGCCCAGCCCGTCTTGGTTTGTCACCATCACCAGCTCAAAGTCGAGAGTGCGGGCAATGAAAGCCATATTGCGAATCATGCCGGGGATAAATTGGAATTTTTCGAGCGAATCGAGCTGGTAGTCGATGGGAGGCTCCACCACCAGAGTTCCGTCACGGTCGATAAAGAG
>JBJFEF010000315.1:0-1537 GCA_051890435.1 Muribaculaceae bacterium | reverse complement strand
GTGATTCGCAGACAGCCCAGGCACTTCTCCACGCGGTTGCGGTTGCGCACGATGATGCCGCGGCTGCGCAGATAGTCGTAGATGGCATCGGCATCGCTCACACGCACCAGTACGAAGTTGGCATCGGTGGGATAGATGTGCAGCACACACTGCAGTGCGCCCAGAGCCTCGATGAGCGCCGTGCGAGAGGCAGTGAGCTGCTCCACCCACGCAGCCACCTCGCTGTGCCGCTTGAGGCGGTCGATGGCATATCGCTGGGTGAGAAGGTTGATGTTGTAGGGATATTTCACCTTGTTGAAGATGCCGATAATCTCAGGCGAAGCGTAGGCTATGCCGAGGCGTGCGGCAGCACTTGCCCATGCCTTCGAGAGCGTCTGCATCACTATGAGGTTGGGGAGGCTGTTAAGCCGCGCCAGCATCGAGCCGCGCGACGAGAAGTCGATATATGCCTCATCCACCACCACAATGCCCGCAAAACGGCTGCAAAGAGCCTCTATCTCGTCGAGACCGAAGGCATTGCCCGTGGGATTGTTGGGCGAACAAATCCACATCACCTTGGTGTGCTCGTCGGCAGCGGCAAGCATGGCATCGGCATCGAGCGCAAAATCGTCGGTGAGCGGCACGCGGCGATATTCCACATCGTTGATGTCGGCACACACCTCATACATGCCGTAGCTTGGCGACATAGCCACCACATTATCCACGCCGGGGCGGCAGAAGGAGCGATACACCACATCGATGCACTCGTCGGAGCCTACGCCCAGGAAGATTTGCTCCACAGCCACGCCACGAAGCTCGGCTATAAGGGCTTTCACCTCGAGTTGCAGCGGGTCGGGGTAGCGGTTGTAGGGATTGTTGAAAGGATTCTCGTTGGCGTCGAGAAACACCGAAGCCTTGCCCGTAAACTCGCTTCGGGCAGAGCTGTAGGGCACGAGATTTAGGATATTTGGTCGAAGAAGAGCTTGAAGATTCATATAAAGTAGAGGTTTTTAGTTATTCTTCAGTGATTCTAACCGCACCGTCACTGCGAGGCGGTGAGCCATAAGGTCCTCGTTCTCGGCAAGAATCTCAATGGCAGGACCAATTGAGGCAAGACCCTCGGGCGTGAGGTGCTGGAAAGTGATTTTTTTGGTGAAACTGTCGATGTTCACGCCGCTGTAAGCCTTTGCATATCCGCTTGTGGGCAGTGTGTGGTTGGTGCCCGAGGCATAGTCGCCGGCACTTTCGGGCGAATATCCGCCAATGAACACCGAACCTGCATTCTCCACACGCGTGGCAATGGCGTCGGCGTCGGTGCGGTTGATGATAAGGTGCTCGGGAGCATACTCATTGGCGAAATCCATCACCTCGTCGTCGGTGCGCAGCAATATCATGCGGCTGTGGGCGAGCGAGCGGCGCATCATCTCTTGGCGAGGCAGCGATGCAAGTAGCTCCTCAATCACCGCGGGCAGCTTCTTGGCAAGCTCGGCATCGGTGGTGAGCAGAATCGACTGGCTGTCGGGTCCGTGCTCGGCTTGCGAGAGGAAATCGCTCGCCA
>JBJFEF010000314.1:0-4482 GCA_051890435.1 Muribaculaceae bacterium | reverse complement strand
GTATATGCTCACTGACGCAAAAGAAGATGGCAGTTTAAGAAGCTGGAAAGGATTCTCTATTCAAGAACTTGTTCAGAATTCTGTATGGTGTTGTAAACAAAATGTTAAGTTGCTTAACAAATATGTCATTAAATATTTTGTTGATGCCATTGAGATTGCAATGGATCGATTATTCCTGAAGGATAAAGTAATTACTTATATAATTCCACATATATCTTCTATGTATTTCTATCAGCGGTTGGCCGATGAGATTGCAAATCGAGGAATTGATCTTCCAATATCAAAATGGTTCACTAATCTTACGACAGTTGGAAATGTTGGATCTGTTGCACCTTTTGCCGCATTGGATGAGTTGTTACGCACAAAAGACGTTAAGGTTGGAGATCGAATTCTCCTTCTTGTCCCGGAGAGCGGACGATTCTCTTACGGCATAGTGTCTTTATTAGCTGTCTGACTCCCGTTACGAGGCAGAACGGTCGCCATTCGGCGACCATCGTGGCGGAGGCATGCGGCAGCGTGCTGGGAGGCTGGGTCGCGCCTTGGCGCGACCCTACGTTACCCCTGAACTTCTAACTTAATCCCCACCTTTTTTCGACTGAGCCGAAATTGCGGCAGCAGGCGGAATCTCATAGCAAAAAAGCGTGCACTCACTATGGACACGCTTTGCTGCTACTTATGAAAAAGTTATTCGATTATTCTTTCTTGCTATCTGTTAAAGACGGAAGGCGATAGGCAGGAAGCATCGCACAGCCACATTGTTGCCGCTGTGCTTCCCGGCGTGCCACTTTGGCATCTCGCTAATCACGCGCACAGCCTCGCGGTTGAGCTCGCTGTCAACGCCACGCACCACCGAGATGTGGCTCACTGAGCCGTCGGGGTTGACGATGAAGCTGCAGAGCACGCGGCCTTGGATTTTCTTCTTGTATGCTTCGTAGGGATATTCTCGAGTGCTGTTGATGAAGTTGGTGAGGGCGCACTCGCCACCGGGGAATTGTGGCTGCACATCTACGTAGTCGTATTCATAGACCACTTCACCATAGGGAGCCTGCATCTTCGACATGGGGTTGCAGTTATTCACCCGTTTCACCTGAGCTTCAACAGGCAAAGCGAGCAAGCACGAAACCACCAGGAATAAATTACAGCGTAAAATAGTAAGCATAGTTGTTACTTAATTTTTAACAATCAGCCATCGAGCTATTGTTTTTATCGCAAATATATATCAGATAGTGAAAAAAACAATAGTTTCAGGGCGATATTTGTGCTTGCTTAATATCATTTGCAGAATTTTTGCAAAAAAGCGTAATTTTGCCCTATTGCTGTAATAAAAATTTAGTTAATTTACCGGAGGCTGCGATTAATCGATTTCTTCGTAGCGTGCATCGGTGATTTGAGGCTCGGTGGGCACGTCGGGGTCGTAGGCGATTGATTCGCGTTCTTCCACTATTTCTTCATAATCGACATATTCGCCCATGTTTTGCACATATTGTGTGCGGCGCGAGCGTGAATATTCGTCGTCGTCGTCGCTATACGATGAATTGCGGTTGTAGTATCGTGATTGCGATTTGCCGACTTCGTCGAATTGCTCGCGAATGTCGCGGATTTGCTTCTTCATGTGGTGAACCTGCCTCCAGATGCTGAAAGCTATGCGCAGCAGCGGATAGAGAACGATGAAAAGCAGGATGATCAGTAGTAGGTCCATTTTGAATGTCACAGAAAATAAATGTCTGATTCTATAACAGCAAATAGCGTGCCAATTCGCGCCATGATCGGTCGTGTGCCGGGCTTAGCCTTCGCGCTTGGTGCGGCTGTGCGTGAAGATTGAGAGCACAATATATACAGCAATAGTGCTTGCCAGTCCGGTTATGCCTTGCACAGCCACGAGCACCACGGCAGCGGCGATGAGCAGGTAGCGGTGCCAGTTGGTGGCGAGTGCAAAATTCTTGAATTTAAATGAGAACATACGCAGTGTGCACACCATGCTTAGCGAGATTGCTACCACAAGCGCAGCGAGCAGGTATTCGTCGAGCCCGGCTGAGTAGTTCTCGGGGTGGGCGTAGAGCATATTGCAATAGCCAATCCAGAAGATGGCGTTGGCAGGAATAGGCATACCGAGAAACGAAGTCGTCTGTGTGGTATCTACATTGAATCGGGCAAGCCTGAGCACGCCGCACACGGCAATGGCGATTGCCACATAGTGCAGGCAGCCGTCGGGGTTGCCGGTAGCCATGAAGTTATACACAAGCAGTGCCGGCGCGAGTCCGAAGCTTATGGCGTCGCACAGCGAGTCGAGCTCCTTGCCAATGGCAGAGACAGCGTGGAGCAATCGTGCCACGAGTCCGTCGCAGAAGTCGAAAACTGCCGCAGCGGCAATCATGATAAACGAAATCTGGTATCCGCTGATGCCTCCGAAGTCGTCGGTTCCGTGCAGAGCATAGATGCAGGCGAGTACGCCCGAAACCAGGTTGAGGCAAGTGATGGCGTTGGGTATGTTGTTGCGAATTGCAGTGAGAAGTTTCATTTATTTTTGTTTTTTGAGGCGTGCCACTTGTGTGATTCCACCGGTGGTGATGTCGCCCAGTTTCACGAGTATTTCAGTGTCGAGAGGCAGGTAGATATCCACACGCGAGCCAAACTTGATGAATCCGATGTGCTCGTCGAGGCTCACGCGCTCGCCGGCTTCGGGATAGGTGACGATGCGGCGTGCAATGGCGCCGGCAATTTGCCGCATGAGAATCTCGGTGCCGTCGTCGGTGGTGATTACGATAGTGGAGCGCTCGTTCTCGGTGCTCGACTTAGGCAGATAGGCGGCAAGGAAGCGTCCCGAGTGGTGCTTCACATATTTCACCACTCCGGCAACGGGAGTCCAGTTGGCGTGCACGTTAAACACGGTCATGAAGATGGAGAGCTGAATCACATTGCGATGCAGATACTCGTCTTCATACACCTCCTCGAGTGCTACCACCTTGCCATCGACCGATGCCACCACAGCATTCTCGGGGTCGCCCTTGAAGTGGCGGCGCGGGCTGCGGAAGAAATTCACTACCAAGAGGTAGAGAATCGTTGAGATGGAAATGGTGACAATGGGCACCACTCTGTTCTCCATGTAGAGATAGAGCGGAACATTGATTGCAAGCAACACTACGAGCAATGCTAATAGTATGTTGAGACCTTCGCGGTGAATTTTTACTTTCATCTAAGCAGTTTGGGTGATTTAATGCGTTGTTTTACGTTGCCGGTGAGTGTTCTTCGTACTCACCTATATATTTCGTGCAAAGTTAGTGATTTTCTGCCTATTTCCCAAGGCGTGATGTTAAAAAGGACAAAAAATGTTGCCTGATTTGCGAAATATGCGGCATAAAACCTTTTGTTACACCATATTATTCGTAACTTACAGCTATTTCATAATTCCGACTGAAGCAACAGCTTGGTGAGCATCGGCACTCCCACCGTGGCTTTCTCGGCTATCACGTGTACGCCTTGTGGCACGGCAGCCGGGCGCGGGTCGATGTAGTAGATGGGCACGCCTCGGCGCACATAGTTGATGAGTGCTGCGGCAGGATACACCACCAGCGATGTGCCTATCACCACAAACACGTCGGCTTCGGCAACCAAATCTACTGCCGGGGAGAAATTTGGCACATCTTCCTGGAAGAAGACAATGTGTGGGCGCACCGGGTCGCCGTATGGGTCGCGGGTTTCGAGCGAGGTGTCGAGGTTGCCACCGGTGAGGTCATACACACGCTCGGGATGCGTCATTGAGCGCACTTTCATCAGCTCGCCGTGAAGGTGAAGCACTTTTGAGCTTCCGGCACGTTCGTGGAGGTCATCTACATTCTGGGTGATGATTTGCACGTCGAAGTATTGCTCCAGGTCTTTCAGCCCGTAGTGGGCTGCATTGGGCTTGATGTCCACGAGTTTGCGGCGCAGATTGCTATAGAATCGGTGAATCAGGGCAGGGTCGCGGCTGAAGCCGTCGGCGCTTGCCACCTGCATTACCGGATAGTTATCCCACAAGCCGCCGGCATCGCGATAAGTAGCCATACCACTCTCGGCGCTCATTCCGGCGCCGGTTGAAATCACAAGTTTTTTCTTCTTCGTTTCCATTGCGAAAAGAGATTATGGTTGATGTAATGTTGGGTTCTTTGGAGTGTATCCGGCAGGTGACTCGCCGTGAAACAGCCCGATGGCTTGCCTTCGGGGCGTGTGCTGCTTGAGGCCTCATTCAAGAACCCATGTGTAAAGTTACAAAATAATCTGTGAGAATAGCTGGGGCAACGTGGATTTTTTGCGCCGAAAAACAAAAAAGTGCGTTTCGGAGTGGCTGAAACGGTGAAAAATGAGGAAAAATTAAAAAAGTTGAAATTTTTTTGCCGAAAAATTTGGTGAATTCAGAAAAACGTGCTACCTTTGCACTCGCAATTCAGCAACAATGGTGCCATAGCTCAGTTGGTAGAGCAAAGGACTGAAAATCCTTGTGTCCCC
>JBJFEF010000313.1:0-4484 GCA_051890435.1 Muribaculaceae bacterium | reverse complement strand
ACCCAAAAAGCCTCGGAAGGAGCGCTGCCACAGCCCTGCCTCGATGGCTGATGCCATTCTTAGCCTCAGCCGACATCTCGGCAAAACTGCAATCAGCCTCATCGGGCTTGAAAATGCTGTCGTAGCCAAATCCACCCGTGCCATGGCGCTCGGTGAGAATCACGCCACGCACCTCGCCCTCAAAAAGCTCCACCCCGGCATCGGTGCACAGGGCTATCGCAGTGCGGAAACGTGCAGCACGGTTCTCAACCCCCTCAAGCTCACCAAGCACACGGTCGATATTGCGCTCGCTGTTGCAGTCATCGCCGGCATATCGCGCCGAATACACCCCCGGACGCCCGTCAAGAGCCTCAATCTCCAGCCCCGTGTCGTCGGCAAAGCAGTCATATCCATAGCGATCCTTCACAAATCGCGCCTTAATCTCGGCATTTCCCTCAATAGTGGTGGCAGTCTCGGCAATATCCTCATGACAGCCAATCTCGGCAAGACCGAGAATCTCCACACCCTTGCCGGCAGTGATTTCGCGCAACTCACGCAGCTTGTGAGCGTTATTGGTGGCAAATACTATCTTTTTCATCGCAAAAAGTCATTTTTTGGCAGTGCGACGTCCGCGCACGGTCTTTTTGGGAGCATTAGCCTCATCGGCAACAATCTTCAGGCAGTCCTCAAGCGTGAGAGCCTCGGCATCGGTTCCCTTGGGAATCTTGAAATTCTTCTTGTGATAGGCAATATACACGCCATATTTTCCATTGAGCACCTGCATATCGGGGTCGTCGTCGAAAGTTTTCACCACCTTCTTGGCATCCTCGTCGCGCTTGCCGCGAATGAGTGCAATGGCATCGTCGAGGGTGATAGTCTGCGGCGCAAACTCCTTAGGAATCGACACAAACTTGCCGTCGTGCTTCACATAGGGACCGAAGCGGCCAATAGCCACCGTCACCTCCTTGCCCTCAAAGTCGCCCAGATTGCGCGGCATCTCAAACAGCTTTAGAGCCTCGGCAAGAGTGATGGTGCTCACCGACTGCCCCTTGAGCAGCGATGCAAACTGCGGCTTCTCGTCGCCATCGGTGCTACCAAGCTGCACGAGCGGTCCGAAACGGCCTATCTTCACCGACACCGGCTTGCCTGTGGCAGGATCGGTGCCAAGCACGCGCTCGCCCACCTTGTGCTCAAGGCGCAAATTCGACACCTCGGCAACATTGGGGTGGAAGCGGGTGTAGAATTTGTCGATGCTGTCAGCCCACTTCATCTTGCCCTCAGCCACCTCGTCAAATTCTTCCTCAATCTTGGCGGTGAAATTATAGTCCATAATCGAAGGGAAATATTGCTGCAAGAAGTCGTTCACGATCACACCCGTGTCGGTAGGCACAAGTTTGCCCTTATCCATTCCGGTGGTCTCGCTTCCGGTAGTCGCCGAAATCTTGCCGCCCTTCAGCGTGATAATCTTGTAGCTGCGCTGCTCGCCCTTCTTCTCGCCCTTTGCCACATACTCGCGATTCTGTATCGTAGAAATCGTAGGCGCATAGGTCGATGGGCGGCCAATGCCAAGCTCCTCAAGCTTCTTCACAAGCGATGCCTCGGTGTAGCGTGCCGGCTGCTGCGTGAAGCGCTGCGTGGCAGTCACCTCAAGGGCAGTCATCGCCATGCCGCTGCGCATTGCCGGAAGCAATCCCTCCTCCTGGCGCGAATCGGCAGCGTTGTCGTCGTCGGTCGATTCGATATACACCTTCAAGAAGCCGTCAAACTTTATCACCTCGCCCGTAGCCGTGAAATGCTCGGAGCGGTTGCTTATGTTGATATCCACATTAGTGCGTTCCACCTGTGCATCAGCCATTTGCGACGCAATTGTGCGCTTCCAGATGAGCGCATAGAGCTTCTTCTCCTGCACACCGCCCGGCACGTCGTGCATGGCAATGTTGGTGGGACGAATAGCCTCGTGAGCCTCTTGTGCGCCCTTCGAGCTGGTGTGATACTTGCGTATGCGCAAATATTCCTCACCGATATTCTCCTTTATCTCATTGCTGATAGTGGCAATGGCAAGGCTCGACAGATTAAGCGAGTCGGTACGCATATAAGTGATATATCCCGACTCATAGAGCTTCTGTGCCACCATCATCGTCTGCGACACCGTGAATCCCAACTTGCGCGCAGCCTCCTGTTGCAGTGTCGATGTGGTGAATGGCGGTGCCGGGCTGCGCTTCACGGGCTTCACCGTGATGTCGCCCACCGTGAACTGCGCTTTGGCGCAATCAGCCACAAACTGCTTTGCAGCCTCCTCATTGGGCAGTCGCTGCGACAGCTCGGCGCTCACACGGGCTACATCGCCCTCGGGCTGCATCTGCGCCACCACGCGGTAGTATTCCTCGCTCTTGAAAGCGGCAATCTCCTTCTCGCGCTCCACAATGAGGCGTACCGCCACGCTCTGCACTCGTCCGGCCGAGAGTGCCGGCTTTATCTTCTTCCAGAGCACCGGCGACAGCTCAAATCCCACAATGCGGTCGAGCACGCGGCGTGCCTGCTGCGCATCCACAAGATTGATGTCGATGTCGCGCGGATTCTCTATTGCATTGAGAATGGCATTCTTGGTGATTTCGTGAAACACTATTCGCTTCGTATGCGCCGGGTCGAGCCCGAGCACCTCATATAAGTGCCACGCTATGGCTTCTCCCTCGCGGTCCTCATCACTCGCGAGCCACACCATGTCGGCTTTCTTCGCCTCACGTTTCAATCCCGCCACAAGCTCTTTCTTCTCGGCAGGAATTTCATATATAGGGGCATAACCGTGAGCAATGTCGATGCTGAAGTCCTTCTTGTGAAGGTCGCGGATGTGACCATAGCTCGACATCACCTTGTAGTCGTCACCCAAAAATTTCGCAATGGTTTTCGCCTTGGCAGGCGACTCTACTATAACTAAATTCTTTGGCATAACTTTTCCCTCCTTTGGGAACTGTATTTTTGTTGGTTACTTTCGATTACTTCGAATTTCGGGCGCAAAATTAGGCAAAAAATCTTTTTATACATTATTAAAAAGAAGAAAAATTTTTCTCCTATATATATTTGAACTACGTTCAAAAAAAATTTTTGTTCAGCCAACCGCAGCACACCGCCTCAATCCAGCACCGGATAGCCTACTATTGCTACCGATCTTCTCATCTCTATCTTTCACACCGAAAAAAACCGAAGTTTTTTGGTAAAAATTTGCCTGATTGAATAAATATTATTAGGTTTGCACACGAGATTACTCTCAGCTCTGCCGACTTTGTTTCCCGGTGAGATATGCAACAACCAATTTCAACATGAATAAAGGATTTTCCCCTAAATATCACAACGTTCTCGTAGTGCGCTTCGCCGCCCTTGGCGACGTGGCAATGACCGTCCCCGTCCTCTACTCGGTGTGCCGCGCCAATCCCTCCACGCGTTTCATCATTGCCACACAGCAGGTGGCTTCCACACTATTCATCAATGCCCCCGACAACCTGGTGGTGCTCAGCGTAGATACCAAAGTGAAATATCACGGCATCGCCGGAATGTTAAGGCTGAAAAACGACATCCTCAGCACCTACGAAATCGATGCCGTCGCCGACCTCCACGACGTGTTCCGCACATGGGTGCTCGGCACTTTCTTCAAGCTCGTGGGAGTCCCCTACTTCCGCCTGAAAAAAGGCCGCTCGGGAAAACGATCCCTCACCCGCAAGCACAACAAGCGCATGTTGCCGCTCATCTCCTCGCGTGCACGCTACCGCGAAGTGTTCTACCGCATGGGCTTCAGCTTCGAGGACACTTTCTCCTCGGTTTTCGGAGCCGGAAAAGCTCCGGTAGAGGCTTTTGCCGAAATTTCCGCTCCCAAGCCCGATGGCATGAAGTGGATTGCAATCGCACCCTTCGCCAAGCACCAAGGCAAAATCTATCCGCTCAACCTAATGGAAAAAGTGGTGGAAACACTCTCGGCACGACCTGCAACCCACATCTTCCTCCTCGGTGCCGGCGACAACGAGCGCCCAACCCTACGTCATCTTGCCGACTCATTCCCCAATGTCACCACTCTCGCCGACAAGCGTAACGGCTTCCCTAAAGAGCTCGCTCTACTCAACCACTGCGACGTAATGCTCTCAATGGACTCCGTGAACATGCACCTCGCTTCACTCGTGCAACTCCCCGTGGTGTCGGTGTGGGGCGCTACTCACCCCTATTGCGGAAATATGGGATGGCATCAAGAGGAGAAAAACGCCGTGCAGCTCAATATGGCATGCCGCCCTTGCTCTGTGATTGGCGACAAGCCTTGCATGTATCACGACTACTTCTGCCTCAAAGGCATCTCACCCAACCTCATCATCTCGCATCTCGACAAAGTCCTCAATCCCGGAAAATAACATCCACAACACCACAAAAAAATAAAAGGCTCCGACTGCAATAATGCTGTCGAAGCCTGTGAGCGGAAGACGAGGCTCAAACTCGCGACCCTCAGCTTGGAAGGCTGATGCTCT
>JBJFEF010000312.1:0-4524 GCA_051890435.1 Muribaculaceae bacterium | reverse complement strand
TACCAGATTCTCTTCTTCGTGAAAGCCTTCCAAGGCAACTGACACTCATCGCCCCACTCCATCCTGTGTGCAATCCATCAAGCATCAAAACGTGGCGGATTTTGTGAAAATCAGTTGATATAGAGTATATCAGATAGTTAATTAACTATAAATGTTGCTATATATGATTTGCTCTATTTGAAATTTTCTTCATATTTTTGTCGGTGATTTACATTATGAATATCACCAAAAAATATGATTTGATTTATGCAGAAAAAGAAATATTGCCACTATCGGGCGATGTGCCTGACAGTGGTTTCTGTGTTTATGCTCACGTCATCGGCTGGAAAACTCGATGATGAGCTTCACCGCATATTTGGCATTGCCGAGAGAAATAATTCGATGATACGCGCCGAGGCGATAGCTATGCAGCGTGCACGCAACGATGTGGGGGCTGCACGCAGCGAGCGCCTGCCCGACATCAACACTTCGCTTACGCTGTCGTACATAGGCAATGGGCAGCTCTGGAACCGCAATTTCGGAGAATACATGAAGGCTGAAATGCCGCATTTCGGCAACACATTCTCGCTGAGCGTACACCAGCCGGTGTATATGGGCGGTGCAATCAGCAGTGGAATCCGTGCCGCCGAGCTTTCGGTGGATATGGCAAATATCAGTGCCGAGCAGACGCGCAGCAACGTCAGGTTGCAACTCACGGCTCTCTTGCTGCAACTGCATTGCCTTGAGAACTCGGCAGTGGTGCTTAGGCGCAACATTGCTCTTGCCGATTCACTGATAGCCCGCGCTACCGCTCGCCGCAATGAGGGTGTGGCGCTGAAAAACGACGTCACACGCTATGAGCTGATGCGCAGCACTATGGAGGTGAAGCTCACGGCAGTGTCAAATGGAATAAGCATAGTGAAGCAGGAGATGTGCACGGCAGCCGGTGTTGCCGACACCACTTCGATGCCGTTGTCGCGGCTCGATGTAGCCGACTTCGATATAGCCGATGCAGCAGGTGAGGAATTTTGGCAACAGCTTGCCTGTAACAACAACACAAGCATACGCCAAGCCATGGTGATGCAGCAGCTAAGTGTGCAGAACGAGAAGATAGTGCGCTCGGCATCGCTGCCAAAGGTGTCGCTGTTTGCCGAGAATAATCTGAATGGCCCGATACTGATAGAAGTGCCGCCAATCAACAAGAATTTCAATCTGTGGATGGCTGGAGTGGCAGTGAGCTACGACATCTCGTCGCTCTACAAGAACAAGCGCAAGGTGCGTTCGGCAGCGATTGCAACCCGCCATGTGGAGCAGCAAGGTGTTACCACTCGCGAGAGGGTGAGCGACAGCGTGCATGAGGCTTATATGAATCTACTCACGGCTCAAAGCGACTTGCAAACTCACTGTGTGAGTTGCAGGTTGGCTCAAGAGAACTATGAGGTGATTGCTAATCGCTATGGCGAGGGGCTGGCTCTCGTCACCGATATGACCGATGCCTCGAATATGCGTTTAGAGGCTGAATTGCAACTCGTGAACTCGCAGATAGCAGTGGCGAGTGCTTATTATCGGCTCAAATACATTGCCGGGGAGTTAGGTGAGAGGTAAGAGGTGAGAGGTAAGAGGTAAGAGGTAAGAGTGGAGAGTAGAGAGTGGAGAGTGGAGAGGGTTTTTAGGTGAGGGGTGAGAGGTAGTGACTTTCTATTTTGCTACCGGTTTTCTTTAGGTAAATATTAAATGGAATAAAAATGAATAACAGGAAATTTCTTCAGATAGCTTATAATGTGATCATCGCGGTGCTGATTGTTGCCGGTGTGGCACTTGTGGTTAAGAATTTTGTACACTTCGGCAATGTGGAACACACCGATAATGCACGCATTGTGCAACATATCACCCCGGTGAACACGCGCGTGCAGGGCTACATCAAGGAGATACGTTTTGAGGAGTACCGTCAGGTGCATCGCGGCGACACGCTTGTGGTGATTGAGGATGCTGAATATGTGTATGCCCTGGCGCAGGCGCGAGCCAATCTTGCCAATGCAGTGGCAGGTACCTGGGCAGGCACTGCAGGCATTGCATCGACTACTGCCACTGTGTGTGCAACCGAGGCGAGCCTTGAAGAAATGCGTGTGAGTATGGAAAATGCTCAGCGCGAAGATGCCCGCTATGCCGCATTGCTTGCAAAGGATGCGGTGACACAGCAACAATATGATGCCGTGCACACGGCTTTCCTCGCAGCACAGGCTCGCTACCGGGCTATGCAACAAAACCGTCTTTCGGTAGGCTCGCGCAATACCGAACAGCAGCATCGGCTCACTCAGTCGAAGGCTGTGATTGAGGCGGCACAGGCGGCGGTTGACCTTGCCGAGCTGCGGCTCTCTTACACGGTGATTACAGCCACTGCCGATGGAGTGGTGGGGCACAAGGATATTCATGTGGGGCAGCTGGTGCAGCCGGGGCAGACGATGTGCAGCATAGTAGATGACACCGAGCTGTGGGTGGTGGCTAACTACCGCGAAACGCAGCTGCACCACATTGCAGTGGGTGCCAAGGTGAAAATTGAGGTGGATGCAGTGCCCGGTGTGGAGTTTGGCGGCGAGGTGGAGCGCATAAGCAATGCCACCGGAGCTGCCTACTCGATGATTCCGCAGGACAATGCCACCGGTAACTTTGTGAAGGTGGAGCAGCGTGTGCCGGTGAGGATAAAATTGCTCGAGAATGATGCCAAGGCACGACTTCGTGCCGGAATGAATGTGGAATGTGAGGTGGAATACTGATGGAGAATTCGATACCGAAATTTGCAATGCCGATGTTCCACGACTGCGTGCCCAAGGCGTTGCGGCCGTGGATATATGTGTTCACAGCCTTCTGCTTCCAGTTTAGCAGTGGTGTATATCTTGGAGCGATGAACGACATGATAGGAGAGTATGCCTTGATGCGCGAAGATGTGACGATGCTGCTCTATTGCACGCTGGCAGGAATGGCAGTGTGGTTTCCGGTGCTGTTTCGCATGAAGTTTCATTTCAGCAACAAGGCTCTGCTCACAGCGTCGGCGGTGACGATAGCCGTGTGCAACCTGCTCACCATGCAGCGACTGCCTTTGCCGGTGCTGGCTGTGCTGTGCATAGCGTGTGGAGTGGCGAAGATACAGGGTACATTTGAGTGTATGTCGAACATACAGCTGTGGATAACACCGCGGCGCAACTTCGGTGTGTTTTTCCCGGTGCTTCACATTATTCTGCTCACAGCCATTGAGGCTACAGGCTATTTGTCGGCGGCGTTTGCCTTCTATGCCCACTGGACGATGATGCACCTGCTCATCACGGGGCTGATGCTGCTGGTGATAGTGCTGCAATTGATGCTCACGCGCCCGTTTTGCCCCATGCCGCCCGAGAAGCGTGTGCCACTGCGTGGAATTGACTGGATGGGGGCTGTGCTGTGGCTGGTGTTTTGGCTCTCGGTGGCGTGGGTGCTCAACTATGGCGACTGGAAGGAGTGGTATCACTCCACCGATGTGTGGGTGATGACTGCCGTGGCGTGTTTTGCCCTTGCCGCCAACATGCTGAGAATGAAGTTTCACCCAAATCCCTACATCTCGCCTAAGATATTGCGCTACCGGTATATGCGCCCCGTAATTTTTTTCATGATGCTCTTTGAGTGCATTATCTCGGTGGAGCACGTGCTCGAAATGATCTATTATGAGGAGGTGATGAAATATTCCGACCTCACCTATGAGACGCTCAATCAATGGTCGCTCATAGGCATCTATGCCGGCTGCCTGTTTTCGCTCGGATGGCTCAGGGTGATGGAGTGGAGCCAATATAGGCTGATAAGCATAGGCATGGCATTTTTGTGCCTGTATTGCATGGGATTTTATTTTCTTGTGAGCCGCGATGTGGGCTATTACCAGCTTGTTCCGCCACTCATAGCACGCGGCTTCGGATATGCGGTGCTGTGCATTGCATTCATGTGGTGCCTGCATGCGGTGATGTCGTTTGAGCACTTTTTCCAGGCATTGAGCATTTTTAATTTCCTGCACATGTTTGGCGGCGGGGTGATAGGAGCTGCAATTCTTGCCAAGGGAGTGGGGCACTATGTGACCGATGGCTTTGCCCGCCTCACGGGCTACATTAACCCTGTGGCGTGGAGCAACGCGGGGATGCCGATGGATGCCCTTGGGACTCAAATGGAGGGAATGGTGACCGACCTACTTGCACAGACGGTGAAGATCCTTTATGGCTGGACAATATATGCGGCTCTTGCCTTCATTGTGGTGTTTCTGCTGCTCGACCGCCCGGCAGTGCGACACCGCATCAAGCGAATGCCCTCGTGGAGCACCGTGGGGGCATGGACTTTGAGCCGCTTTGTGCGACACAAAAAGATGTGCTGAATGTGACGTGAGATTATGGAAAAGGCGAAACACACGATATAATGGCAGAAAGAGAAGATGCTGCGTCCCCCGTGGGGGATGCAGCATCTTCCGGTATAGGGTTGGTATTGGGGATTAGCAGAACTTGGAGAAGTCGGTCTTCTTCATGTCGCCCTCGG
>JBJFEF010000311.1:0-4536 GCA_051890435.1 Muribaculaceae bacterium | reverse complement strand
GCGATGGGGTGAAGCAGGAAAAGCGGCAGGTCGCGAGGAGCTGCCGCTTTTAAGCGTTATGTATTGGAAAACGACCTGATTAGAGGTTGTTTTCTTTCTCTTTTGCGAGGTTGCGATACACGAGTTTGTGGTCGATATACTCTTGTGTAGCGATGAGCACTGGCTTGGGAAGCTTCTCGTAGTAGCGAGAGATTTCGATTTGCTCGCGGTTCTCAGAGATTTCTTCGAGGTTGTCGTTCATAGAGGCGAACTCCTGGAGTTTTTTCTCGAGGTCGTGCTTCATTTCCACAGCAATCTGGTTGGCTCGCTTGGCGATGATGCAAACGGTTTCATAGACGTTTCCGGTCTCCTCCGAGAGCTTGATCATGTCGCGAGTGACAGTGTTGAGAGGTGCATTTGATTTCTTGTAGTCCATTTTGCTAAAAAACTTCTCTATATTAAATAATTACACGTGTAGATATTAATCTTTTACATATTTGCTTGCAATCTTGAAGATGTTGTCGGCTTCTTCGCGCGACTCGCTTTCGGGGTAGTCGTTGATGAAAGAGTAGTATTCGTCGATGACGTCGCGGAATCGTTCCACTTTCTTTTCTTCGACGCTCTGCGACGCCTCCTGGTAGCGGGCTTTCAAGATGAGCATTTCGAGTTGTTCCTTATATTTGCTGTAAGGATAGTCTTTGATAGCGTTTTTTGCGACGATGACAGCCGACTCGTAGTTGTTGCCGAGGTAGTTACCGAGGTTGTAATAGAGCTGAGCATTTTGGAGCTCTTTGAATACGAGTTTGTCTTGCAGCTCGAAGATTGCGTTTTGTGCAATCGAGACTTTGTCGCTTTTAGGGAAGTAATCGAGGAATCCTTGAAGCTCTTCGATAGCTTTGTAGGTGTCGGACTGGTCGAGCTGCGATTCTGGGGAGTCGAGGTAGTAGCCGTAGCCGGAGTAGAAACGGGCGAGCTCGGTGTATTGACCTTTAGGATAGTTGACGTAGTAGGATTTGAAGTAGGCGCCCGAGTTGATATAGTCTTTGTTCTCGTAGTAGCTCAAAGCGAGGAGATAAAGAGCTTCTTCGGCTTTGTCGGTGCCTTTGAAAACGGGAATAAGGTCGGTGAGAATGGTGTAGGCCTGGGCATACTTGCCTTTCTCGAAAGCCTTTTTGGCGTAATCGAATTTATAGTTGTAGTCGGTGCTTTTGAGCACTTTGTTGTACTCACCGCAGCTTGCGAGAAAAGACGCAGCCAAGAGGATATATAAAAATCGTTTTGCCATAGAGTGCTATTTTGTTTGGAGTGCAAAGTTACGGATTAATCCTAAGATAGCAAAATGGAGAGTGAAAAATAATGCTAATGATGTGCGAATAAATGTAAGAAAAAAGGCGAAAAATTGAAAATATAGACAATATGGGAGATTCGGACAAAAAAAAGTGTTTTTGATGAGAAAGATTTCGATGAAAAAATGTAACTTTGTGAGTGCATCATGCTTTAAGGGTGGCGGGTTATGAGATTGTTCCGCTTTTTCGGGGGATGAGCACTAAGTGAGAAAGGACAGATATACACAATAAACAGGACACATAAAAGAAAATTGAGTATGAGGTCAGGAAAGAAATTGGCAATGATTTTTGCCGGAACGCTGATTGGACTTGCATCGTGCGGTGGAGCCAAGAGTGTGGAAACTGCTGCGGGAGAAGGTGCAGCGAGTGCCGAGCCTAAGTGGAAAATTGATGCTTGCGAGCTGGTGCATACAGGAGAGATGCAGAAGGCGCAGCAGCTTATGGACTCGCTCAGCGATGGGGAGAAGGAGCAATATGCGTTGCAAATCGACTCGCTGAGGGAGATAATAGAGCGCATTCGCTTCGACTTCAGTGTAACGCCCGAGGAGGGAGTGAAGATGGTGAAGGAGCTTGTTCCCGAGGCCGATGATGAACTCATTGCCGAGTGGAAAAGCAAGAAATACTTGGAAACGATGATGATTGACGGCAGCGAGATGTGGTTCATTAAAGCTGCACGCAATCTGCGCCTCATCGACGTGGAGGATTTCGGGCTATTCAACAAGCTCGACAACCGCGGTGTGGAGGCTGAATATACGGGATATTTCAAGGATCTGATGGCACACGATGCCGATGAGCGCGGCACGCGTAACTGGCACCGTGTGAAGATTACGTTTGACATTGAGGTGGAAGCCGGAGCTGTGCCTACGGGCGAGATGGTGAGGGTGTGGATGCCGTTCCCCTATGAGAACGGGCGCCAGCGCAACATCAAGCTGATTTCGACGTCGCACAAGGCTACGATGTCGGAAGGGTCGGTGCATCACACGGTGTATATGGAGGCTCCAGCCGAGAAGGGGAAGCCAACAAAATTCGGAATGGAGCTGAGCTATGAGGTGGGCGGACAATACTTCAGCCTCGACGACATAAAGAACGACTTGAAGCCCTACAACAAGGAATCGGAACTATATCGCAAATATACTGCTACTGAATATCCGCACATAGTGGTGAACGAGAAGATGCGCGAGCTTGCAAAGAGCATAGTGGGCGAGGAAACCAACCCGGTGGAGCAGGCGAGCCTGATTTATGACTGGATAGCGCAGCGATTCCCCTGGGCGGGAGCACGCGACTACAGCACCATTCCCAACATTCCCGATTATGTGCTTGAAAACGGGCACGGCGACTGCGGACAGGTGTCGCTGCTCAATATCACACTGCTGCGCTCGCTTGGCATTCCGGCACGATGGGAGAGTGGCTGGATGCTTCATCCCGGCAACAAGAACCTGCATGACTGGGGCGAAATCTACTTTGAAGGCAGCGGCTGGGTGCCATGCGATGTGTCGTTCGGGCGCTCGACAAAGGGCACCGGCATCAAGGATATCTACAAGACGGGCACCGACATCTACCGCTTTGCTACCAATGAGGGTGTGAACGGCAAGCTGTCGCCCGAAAAGAAGTATATACGCTGCGAGACGGTGGATTTCCAGCTTGGCGAGGTGGAATGGCGAGGTGGAAACCTGCCGATGCAGAAGTGGAGCTCAAACCTGAACATTGATGAATTCAAACCGATTAAATAACGATATTACCGATTTAGGATTATGAAGAAACTGATAACGATATTAGCACTTATAGCCTGCATTATTCCGGCACAGGCACAGTGCATGAAGCAGGTGGTGGATAGCTTGAAGAAGGCGTATGCGCCCGACGGACGCACTGCAGTGTGGCAAATCGACTGTGAGGAGCACTACCGCGCATGGACGCTGAAGGGCGTGGTGGATAATGCCGTGAACAAGGCGGTGATTCTCAATGAGGCGAAGCGCCTCGGCATAGAAGTGGTTGACAGCATCGCGGTGCTTGAGAACAGCCTTGAGAAACCGTGGGCGATAGTGAAACTTGCCATTGCATCGCTGCGCACCGACGGCCGCCATGCCGCCGAAATGGCTACGCAAGCAATCATGGGAATGCCGGTGAAAGTGCTTGAGAAGAAGGGCGACTGGTATCGCGTGCAGACGCCCGACAACTACATATCGTATTGCCCCGGCAATTCGCTGCAGCTCACCACCGAGCGAGGAATTAAGGCGTGGCGCAATGCGAAGCGCTACATCGTCACAGCATATCAATCGCAGATGGTGGCTAAGCCCGGAAGCGACGAAACGGTGAGCGACTTGGTGCTCGGCAATATTCTTGAATATAAGGGCAAGAGCGGAAAGTGGATTAAGCTTGCTACTCCCGACGGGCGCGAAGGATATGTGGCGCAAGCCGATGTGAAGGAATTTGCACAGTGGGCACAGCAGAAGCCCGACATGAAGCTTGTGGAGAAAACGGCACGCCGCATGATGGGAGCCGGATATCTGTGGGGCGGAACATCGACCAAGGTGACCGATTGCTCGGGACTTGCCAAGGTGAGCTACTTTGCCAACGCCATCATCTTGCAGCGCGATGCATCGCAGCAGGCTCTCACAGGAAAGAGGATTGCCGCCGAGCAGTGGAAGCAGGCACGCCAGGGCGACTTGGTGTTCTTCGGATCGAAGAGCGGACGTGTGACCCATGTGGGAATATATCTGCGCAACGGACAATACATTCACTGCTCGGGACGTGTGAAAATCAACAGTGTTGACCCCAATGCCGACGACTATCTCACCACGCCGTTCCTCTCGATAAGCCGAATCGACGGAGAGGTGGGAACAGCCGGAATTGTGGCAGTGAAGGACCATGAGTGGTATTTTTGAGATAGGAATTATTTATTGACGAAACGGAAAAATATAAAATCAGATATTATGGATAGAAGAAAATTCTTGATCGGAGCCGGACTCGGGCTGATTGCAGCCTCATCGCCTATATCGCTATCGGCAATAGGGTCGGCAACAAAGAAGGTGACAAAGACCGGGCGAATGAAGCTCTCGTATATGCCCTATGAGCTGCAGCTGCGCCACGCTTTCAATCTGGCAAAATATAGCCGCACCACCACGCCCGACGTGCAGGTGCAAATAGAGCTTGACGGCATTGTGGGCTATGGCGAGGCTTCGATGCCGCCATATCTCGGCGAGAGTGTGGAGAG
>JBJFEF010000310.1:0-53654 GCA_051890435.1 Muribaculaceae bacterium | reverse complement strand
CCATCACGAGCCTTTCCCCGGTTGAAAATTCAAGCCATTAACTGAATTTCCCTACCGTAGGATGCACGCACCTTGAAATTATTGATGTATTTGCCCAACACGCCGTCTTTCCAGAAGCTTTCCTCGCTGGCACGCCAGCCTCCCGAAACCGAAGGGAAGAATCCCCAGCGATGCTTGGGCGAGAATTTCCACGAGCCGTCATAGCGAGCCGACATTTCAAGGAGATAGCGGTGCTTGTATTCATAGTTGATGCGGCCCATATAGCCCAATCGAGATGAAGTGTTTTCGTTCCAGTCGCTGAAGCTGCGCAGCTCATTGAAATAAGCTACTTTGAGGGCGTCCATTGCCGGAATGCCATAGTAATAAACACCCGGGTTGTTGGTGAGATAAGTTTCAAATCCCACAAAGGCATCGAGGGTGTGGATGTCGTTCCAGTTGTTCTTATATGATGCACTCAGTTGAGAGTTTATGGTTTCGATATATTGCCAGCGGTTGGTGAAGTTGCCCGTAAAGCTCTTTACGACATTATAGGTGTCGGTTCCCTCATCGTAGCTGTAGAGATTATATCCGAGAGGGCGCGACTTGTAGCGCTCATTGCTATTGAAGTAGCTTCCCATAGCCTTGAATACAAGCCCCTTTATAGGCTCCCATTCAGCTTCGAGGTTGCCTTGGAATACACGCCAGTTGTCGTTGGCTTCACCTGCTTTGTCCATTGTGAGACAAGCATAATTGGTGTAGCCACCAGTTCCTGCAACAGCGGGATAAAGAGGATTGTCGTTGGCGTAGGGGTACTGCGTAGGTGTGTTGTTTACTTGCGCAAACTGTAGTGTCCAATATTCGTCGTTGCCGTGGTAAGCAATATTGAAAGCAGCATTTTTCTTATCTTCAACACGGCCATTTATACGCGCTTTCATGCGAAAATGGTCGGAAATATCGGCATCTACATTAAGTTGTATGTTGGTTCTCTGGAAATTTCCAAAATCACGAGCCATCGATTCCTGGAAAATATGGCTTGCTGCCACATAGTAGCTGATTTTCTCAGAGCCACCGCTGGCGCTCAATTCGGCATACCATTGCGGAGCACTGCTGTTCCAGATAAATTCTTTCCAATTGAAGCCCTGCTTTTCTCCACTCATATAGGCATCATATTCCTCACGGGTGTATCTTGGAGTCTGCCCAAGTAAAGTGGTGGCTTGCACGCTCGCAGAGACATAGGTGGGAGCATCGGCGAGTTCGGGATAACGGAACATCGACTGCCAGCCATAGTAGGTGTTGAGATTGATGCGGCACTTCTGGTTACGCTTTCCCGACTTGGTGGTAACCACTACCACGCCATTTGCAGCACGCACACCATAAATCGACGCTGAGGCGTCCTTCAGCACCGACATACTTTCGATATCATTGAAATCAATGTTGTTGAATTGACCTTCGTCCATCTGCACACCATCAACCACATAGAGCGGTGTGCCCATGTTGCGAATGTTGATGCTCGTCCAGTGTCCCGGGCGACCGTCGGTCTGGCGGCTGTTGATTCCGGGCACCTTTCCGGCAAGAGCACCCGAGGTGTTCACTGCCGCAGTACGCGAAATGTCTTCGGCCTTGATACTTGAGATTGCCGAAGTCAGCGATTCTTTTTTCACAGTGCCGTAGCCCACCACCACTACCTCATCGAGCAGTGCAGCCTCTTCTTCGAGAATCACGTTGAGCACACCATCACTTGCTTCGGCTGCTGAAATGGTCTTGGTGATATATCCAAGCATTGAAAAAGATAAGGTTGCATTTCCCTTTCCTGAATAGGATACTGAATAATTGCCTTCTAAATCGGTGGCTACGATGGTCTTCGTGCCGTTTACTTTCACCACTGCGCCTATCAGGTCTTCCCCATTCTTATCGGCGATATGGCCTCTGATTGTGCGCTTTTGCACCGTAGGCGTCTGTTGCGCCTGAGCAGCTTGCGCAGCCTCCATGCACAGCGGAGCTGTAGCTCCCAAGCATAGGGCTAAAGCTATGGCCATGTATTTTTGTCGGTAGTATTTCATATTGTTAGGTTTATATTCCTTGGTGTGTATTAGAAAATGACAAACCGGGCAGGACACGCACACAAGAGCCTGCCCGGGAAAGTTAAATAGTTGAATTATTTAATCACTTTTTCAACTGAGCCATCGCTATATTTCACGATGTTGATTTGTCCTTGCTGAATCTTGGCGATACGCTGTCCGGCTACATTGTAGATAGCCTTCACGGTCTTCTCGCCATTGTTGATGATACCCTCAACAAGCGAACCCGGCAACACCTTTGCCTTTGTCACCATCGATGGCATTTTGTCTTTTGCGATACCAATCACGGTAACAGTCTCGGTTTCGGTCAAGACGTCTTCAGGAATCTCAGCACTCCAGTTACCTGCATCGATCGTAACTGGGACAATCACGCTTTCGGCAAGAGATCCATAGATATACACAAATTCAAGGTCAGTCTCACCGGTTCCGGCAACGAGGTCTTCGGTGCACTCGGTGATAGTGAGAGGAGCAGTCTGGTTGGCGAGGAAAGGAGTAGTACCCTCAGCAATCTGCCATTTGCTCTTGTCGGAGAAATCGAAGTTATCGAGATTAAGCATTTCTTCGGGAAGCAATGGACGTGTGTCGTAGGTAGCCGGGTCGTCATAGTCGCCCATACCCATTGATGCACCATCAGAGTTATAATAAGTGCGAGCCACGGTGATTCCAGGCCAGTTACGACCACAGATGGCGCCCACTCTCAAGCCCTCGGCTGTAGCTGTGATGGTTCCCGAGAAATAGCAATCCTCAACCGGTCCATTGAAGTTTGATGCACACAATCCGCCGTTCCATGGTCCGTAGGTCCATTCACCGGTAGCTCTTAACGATCCTGTAGCATAGCAGTTTTGCAATTTGCCACGCAATGAGTTTCCGCCAAAAGAGCCAACACATTGACCTGAAATATCGGCAAAGACTGCACTATTGATGATATGAGCCGATTCACAGTCCCAGTTAGGCTGACCAAGTACACCTGCAACAGTGCCAGTAGATGACGAAATGTTTCCATACACCACGCAGTTCTCAAAAGCATAGTCCCACTTCGACACTCCTATATAGAATGCACAGATTCCACCTACTATACCTGAGCCATTCACATTACCATAGAAGGTGCAGTCCTTGTAGCGGCCTCCGCCCTCATTCTGACCTGAAATACCGCCTGTGTTGGCACCGCCTTCCACGGTCACGTTGAAGGCACGGCAGCCCACAAAATTTCCTGCGGTTACGCCGGCAAAAGCAGCAGTGGCATCAGCTCCCTCAATGAACGAATCATAAATAGTGCAGTTGATGATGTCGCCACCAAGTTTTTCCCAGTTACCATTTGTAGAGCAAAGAATACCCGACCAGTTTCCACCAACCACATCGGCATATTTCATAGTTACATTCTTGATAACACCGGGAGTGTGCAAGCGCTTGAAAAGTCCCACACCGTTTGAGCCGGTGTAATCGCTATAGTAATCGATTGAATAACCGTTTCCGTCATAAACGCCTGTGAATGGAGCAATGCCTTCGAAGGCAATGTCGCTGAGGTCGATATCAGCAGTCTGTATGAAACAAGCCGTAGGGAAATTGCTCACTTCATTCAATTGCTCTGCAGTTGCAACTTGATAAGGATCGGCAGCTGTTCCCGTGCCACCTGCAAAATTTTGTGCCGTCATAGTTAACGACGCTCCAAATAGAGAAATAAAGAGGAGTAATTTTTTCATAATCTTTAAGTTATTAAGTTGTTATTAGTTTGAATCGTCAATAAATTGCTATTTTCTTACCGTTCTTGATGTAGATGCCTCGTGTGGGATTCTTCACCATTCTGCCATCGATAGTGTAGTAGATGCCATCATCAACGGGCTCATGGTTGATTATTGTTTCATCTACGCCATCGGTGTAATTGAATGTGAAATCATACACGAGTTGCAGGTCTTCGGTGTTGTTGGTGATGAGATGCTTGTTGTCCCAGCCAAGCACCGGCTCTCCCTCCACAATCACATTGTCGAAGGTGACATTGTGGATGAATTTGTCGGGCGTTCCATTGGGGTACTTCTCACTTGTTCCCTCCTGGTGCCAGCCCTGGAAGAGAATATCGTTGGAGATATTGCCCTGTGTGTTATAAGGGCAGGTGATGTTGCGATAAGTGATTCCGCTAATGTCGCCGGGCCACGTCTGGTCGCCTTGAATTGTGCCATACCAGAAACTGTCCTTGAACGACACGCCAATCAGTCGCTCACAGCGATTCACATAGATGTTCTCATAGAGGATGTCCTTGAAATAGGTGCCGTGAAGCGCGCAGATGTTAAGCGCCGAACGGTCGTCCATAGAGCCATTAAGACCTTTGCCGTCGAAGGAGTAGAGCACCTCGCAATTGGTAAACTTGATGTTCTCGTAGTAGCAGGTGGTTTCGGCGCCCAGGTTGAAACCTCCATTTCCCGAGCTCCAAATCTGAACTTTGTTGAAGCTCAGATTTTTTTCGGGTGGTGCATCTTTGGGATCGCCCGAGCAAAGACCTTTCACAGCGATAGCATCGTCGGCAGCTCGCACAAAGCAATTGTCGAAACTAAGGTCGTGACAGCCCTGGAAGTCCATACCATCGGTGCAACTGCCATACACGCAGATTACCTTCATGTTGCGGAAAGTCACATTGCTGCTATATGTGTAAGTGGTTTGCCAGCCCGCCGTTTTGTAGCGGTAGAATACCGGACCATCAACTTCACCGCCGGAGCAATTATACACATTCAATTGCGATCCAACGTCATTTTTGCTTTGCACCACAATTCCATGGCCCTTAATTGAAGCCCCTTCGCCAGCAAGCGTAATCATACCGTTGAGCACTGCTCCACCGGCAATATACACAGTTCTTCCCACTGTTGCCGACACTTCCCCTCCATGCGTTTTGGAGAGGTCGTAGTAACCGGGACCGAAATAATAAGTCTTGGTTTTTCGGTCGTAGAAGTAGCCACCTGCCGCCTTCTTGTCGGGATCGACAGCCGGCTCAGGGTCATCTACGTTGTTGAAAAACAAATGCAAAGCGTCGCCCTTCTGATAGTCACCTCCGAGCACAATTGTGATTTGCTGCTCGGGCTTGCTTATTTTGAATCGGAGCATCTTTTCACCCAGGGTTTCCACATCATATACGTTGGCATCGTGCGGAAGGATGTGATATTCGCCCACAGCCTTGCGTGCCGACACAAACACCTCAACAGGCATATCGTTGCGGAAGTCGATTACACCAAAGTTGCCACTTCCACCCCATTCATTCAAGGCGCAATATAGTCCGGTGTAAGCCTCTTGATTGACGAGCACGTTGAATCGCGGGGTGTCGGTTTCGGTTACTCCGTCAGGGCGCTCATAGGTCTTAAATGTGCCATCGGCAGCAGTGTAGTTGCTACCTTTGGTCTTTTCAATCGACCAGGCTTCATAGTCAATAGCATTTGCCGTCGGTGCGACGGCAAATGCTGAAAGTGCAATTATAATTGATGTAATCGTTCTCATCGAGTAGAAAAAATTGTTGTCGTTCAAAATAATTTTAAAGGTCGGTTTATGTCCCGACGTAGCGCGCTTTTTCAGCGCTTCAAATACTTCTTGCCATTGATGATGACAATACCCTTGGCATCCTTGCCCACGCGCTGTCCTGCCACGTTATACATGATACCATCACCGGCAGCTTCAGGAGCAATTGCGTCAATTACGCCGGTTGTCGGGTCGTTGCTATAACTACCGTCTTCACCCACATACACGGGCTTGTGCTCTTCGAGATTGAAAGGCCAGGGGTGAGCGTCGGTGCCAAGAGTCTGACCCCACACAGCTGTCTCACGTCCATTATTAAGCTTCACGCAGAGAGCACCTGTTGTAACCTCGGCAAGGTCGTAAGTGATTCCGAAGTGACCCCAGCAAGGATTAAGCACATTAACTGCTGTAGTGCGATCGATGTTTACTGCAAAGAATGTGTTAGCTTCCACAAAGTTTGCGCAGTTAATTACGGTATAAAAGGTGGCAGCTGCCTGATAAGCAATCAATCCTGCTGCCGCCCAACCCGATGTTGCTATACCGGAGTTTCCGCAGTCCATAAGGTTGACAGTTCCCGCCACGTTCCAGTCGGCACCAATCAAGCCGCCGGCTTCGCCGTTTGCTTTGATGTTGCCTTCGTTGATGCAGCGCTCAAATGTCATTGTAGCCTCGCCATATTTTCCGCCGAGCATACCGCCTGCATCGTCGCCACTGCAAGTCACATTGCCGGTATTGAGGCACTCGCTTACGGTGAGTGTAGTGTTAGAGCCACCGATAATACCTCCGGTGTTTTTCACTGCAGTAATGTTGGCAGTGTTCACGCATCCCTTGATAGTGGTTTGTCCGGTCCATTGCTCACCCATGATTCCACCACACTTCAAGCCGGCAGTAGCTATAATTTCACCATTGTTCACGCAATTCTCAATCACAACAGCGCTTTCGCCCTGTGCCAAGCCTATGAAGCCGGCAGTGTAATTGTTTCCGGTGATAGTGCCGTTGTTCTCCGAGTTCTTGATTGTTACGTTTCCGGCACTCACAACGGCTATGAATCCTGCACATTTGTCGTAGGAAGTGTCGTCGCCAATAGTGAACGTAGCATTATTGGTTACATTCTCAATAAGGTTGGTGCCATTTTCTACATTAGCCACAAGGCAGGCATTCACGTAGGCTCCAGTCACGGCACCTTCCACCACGAGGTTCTTAATTGTTGCACCATTAATATGGCTGAACACGCCTCGATTGTCCCATCCCGAGATATTCACAGTGATTGAGTGGTTGTCGCCATCGAAAGTGCCGGCATATGCCTTGCCTTCACCCTCGCCAATGCAGGTGAATTCGGCTGTAGCATCGATGTCGGCTGTGAGTTTTGCATCGAGAGTGGTTTCTCCGGCATTCACACGAGTGGCAAAAGCATTAAGCTCATCGGCTGTTGCAATCTCTACTGTCTCCGCCATAGCGGTCATGCTTCCCGATAAAAGGGCAACAAGAAGCATGCTGTTTAGTAAATTCTTCTTCATGATAAAAATGTAATTAAATTATTTGTAGGTTTAGTTAATTTTTATGCCTAAAGCATACGCAAATTAAGTGAGAAAACCACAAAAGCTCTATAAATTATCAATTGAAAACTATAACTTTTGCATTATTACTATTAATAAATGCAATTATTTATACTATTTTGCGCTTCCGGGAGCACTTCAGGGTGCCTCAGAAGCTAAACTCCGATTTCAGGTCGTGTCCCGGCGCCGGCTCAAGGTCGAAGTGTGGCGAATCGGCACTTTGCAGCCGCTTGCCCCCGATTGTCACATTGTCGAATTTCACATTTCGCACCAATTTTTGCGGTGTGCCCTCGTGGTGCCAGTCGTAGATGAGAATTTTGTTTGAGAGCAAGTCGGTGCCGTTTTCGAGCGAAGTGATGTTTTTGAAAGTGACATTGCGTATTTCGCCCTCACCGGTCTGGTCGCCCGGCAAAGCACCAAACCAAAAGTCGGGTCGGAATCCAAGACCGATGAGACGCTGGCAGTGATAAACGGTGATGTTCTCAAAAGTGATATCGTGGAAAAATGTTCCGTGAAGCGAGCAAATATTCATAGCCGAGCGCTCATTGAGGGTGTTGTGGTAATTGGGGTCGTCGTATGAGAAAAGGATGTCGCTGTCGGCAAAGCGAATGTTGCCATATTCGCGGCAATGCGTTTCGGCACCAATTCCGAAAGCGTTGTTGCAGTCGTTCCACAGCTGCAGGTGAGTGAAAGTGAGGTTGGTCATTGCAGGTCCGTCGGCGGGCTTGCAGCTACCCAAGCCCTTTATGGCGATTGCATCGTCGTTGGCACGGATGAAGCAGCTATCCACGGTGATGCGCGACGAGTTTACCACATCTACGCCATCAACGCTGGCATAATGCGGATTGAAAATCTTCATTCCTCGCAGAAGCACATCAGTGCAATTAGCCACAATCACCTGCCAGGCGTGCAGGCGATGCCCGTGCACGGTGACGTCTTCCACTTGCGAGTTCTTCGAACCCTCCACACGCACCATCGAGCCATAATTATTGCACACCATACCGTTGCCATAAATCTTAGCACCGTCGCCCTGCGAAATCAAGAGCGTGCCGTTAACCACAGCCCCCGGAGCAAGATAAATTTTCTGGTTGCCGGTGATGGTGAGAGTGTTGTCGCCAAGTAATTGCTTCAGCTCATAGTATCCTGCACCGAAAGAGTGAGTTCCGGTGGCTGCATCGAAGCTGTAGCCATGAGGCTGCTCACCTTCGGCAAAGCGGTTGCAGAAGAGGTGGAGCACATGCCCCACGCGCGGATTGCCATTCACCACAAGCGTCTGCTGCCAGTGGGCTTTGCTGCTCGTAATCTCAATGGTGCGCTTGTCGGTCTGCTTCACACTGCAGTCCTTAGGCATGGGAAGCAATTCGAGCGAGAAAATATCCTCGTCGAGGGTCACAGTGATTGTCGATTTCTCGCCGTCACGCTTCTCAAAGCTGCCGAAATCGATGGTGCCACCCCAGAAAGTTGTATCGTTGTAGAGCGGCAGGTCTTTTCCATCTACGTTCACGCTATAGTGTCGTGGCACATTTTCAATGAAAGGATATTCCTCGGGCACGGGATAAGTTCTTGCCGTAACAGAGCAGGCTGTAGCAACCCAAAGCAGAGGCATCAGCAGCAGTAGTAGTAGTGGTGGTGTAGTTTTCATCTTTTGTTGGTCTGTTAATGAGATATTTTTATTGTTGTTTTATCGAATTTCTGAACTCCTTAGGTGTCATGTTGTATTGCCCCTTGAAACACTTTGAGAAATAAGCCGGCGACGAAAAGCCCACATTGTAGGCAATCTCAGCCACACTCATCTCAGTGGTAGCGAGCAATTCATAGCTTCGGCTGAGCCTCGCCGTGATGAGGTGCTCCACGGGAGCCTGCCCCGTGAGGTTCTTTATCTTGGCATAGAGCTGAGCGCGGCTCAGATTCATCTTTTCGCTCAATTCCTCGATACCGAAGTCGGGATTGGCGATGCCTTCATTCACATAGCTCTGGAATCGCTTCACAAATTCCGACTCACGCGGCGTTGCCACCATTTCATAGTTCTGCGTGCCACGGGAGAAAGCGTTGCGCAGCAATTTGCGGCTATTGAGCAAGTTTTCTATGCGGGCAATAAGCACCTCGGCTGAGAATGGCTTGGTGATGTAGGCATCGGCGCCATTGTCGAACCCCTCCACATAGTTGCTTTCGAGCGAGCGAGCGGTGAGAAGAATCACCGGAATGTGACTTGTTGCGGTGGTAGTCTTCAGCTTCTGGCAGCACTGAATTCCGTCCATCACAGGCATCATCACATCGCAGATAATGATTTCGGGCAACCACTGTTGCGCCTTCTCATATCCTTGCAAGCCATCATAAGCCTCCTCGCAGTTGTATTGGTCTTCGAGAAGCATCCGCACATATTGGCACATGTCCTTGTTGTCGTCGATTATCAGCACACGCACCTTGGCATCTTGCTGAAGCATAGCCTCCTCGGTGAGCACTTCATCATCGGCATCATCGGTGGGTGCAGCGTGGAGATTCCGGCTCTTTGGCATCACAATTGTGAAGACCGAGCCGCAACCTTCCTCACTCTCGGCTGTTATTGTGCCCTTGTGCAGCTCTACGAGCGATTTCACAAACGAAAGACCAATTCCTGTGCCACCTTGCGTGCCCGGAGCCTGATAGAATCCCTCGAAAATGCGTGGCAGGCTGTCGGGAGCAATGCCCTTGCCGGTGTCGCTCACCACAATTGTGAAAGAGTCGGTCTGCTCAGAGAGTTTCACCTCAATTGTGCCATTCTCAGGGGTATATTTGAATGCATTACCCAGCAGGTTCACAATGATGCTTGTGAGCTTCTTGCGGTCGGCTTCAACCCACAAAGTACGCAAAGAATTGTGGGAGAACACAAGATTAACATTCTGCGACAAGGCATAGCTTCGGAAATTGTCAATCCAGTCCTTCATAGCCTTCAGCAAGTCGAATTTCTCATTGCGAAGCTCCATACGCCCGTCTTGCACCTTGCGGAAATCGAGAATGTCGCTCACAAGATTCATCAGCATCGTGAGATTTTTGTTGGCTACATTCAGCAGGTTGCGGCGTTGCACATCGTTGAGATTGTCATTTTTGAGTAACTTCTCGATGGGACCGGCTATCAAGGTGAGCGGAGTGCGGAATTCATGGCTCACATTGGTGAAGAAGTTGAGCTTAGTGCGCACCTCCTCCTCTATCTGCACATTAAGTTGCTGCAAGCGCTGATTGCTCTCAAGCAACTGTCGCGCCTGCTTCTCTTTCTCGGCATATTGCTGCTCGATAGTGTGATGCAACTTGCGGTTTTTTGTAAAAGCACGATACAGCGTGTAGCAGTACACGGTGAGCAGCACAAACATCACCGTCACAAGCAGCGTTATGCGACCTCGCAGAATGCTCTCGGTCTGCGAGATGTCGATTTGATTTCGCATCGACTGTATTTGCGAGTCGAGTGCCTCAATCTCAATTTGCTGCTGCATTATAGTGGCAATGTTCTGGTCGTCAACCACACCGGTGTGAAGAATTTCCTCATGCGCAAACGGACGCCGATGCAAGATTTTCATCACCAAGTCAACTACCTTGTCACCTCGTGTGGGATAAATGAAACTTGCCGAAATGTTATTGTTCTTCACATGCTCTATACCCGATGGGCTCTTCGCCAAAGCATCCACACCAATCACCTTCAGCCGCTTGCCATGACTGGCATAAATGCCCTGCAACTCATACCAAATCATGCCGTCGCTATGATAGAACACAGCATCAATGTTGGAATCCCGGATGAGGATTTTACGGGTCACCGCCATTGCACTGTCGCACAACCAGTCGCCATAGGGCGATGCCACAATTTCCGATGCCGGATATTTGCGCAATGCATCCACAAATCCCTTGTGACGCTCCACAGTGGAAAGGTCGCCCGCCTTCCCCTGAACCTCAAGTATGCGGCCGCCTTCCTCACCAAACATACGCCCGATATATTCGCCTACCGAGCGCCCTATCTCCTCGTTGTCGGCACCAATAAAAGCTGTGCGACGGCAATCCATGCTCTTGTTATCGACGAGCACCACAGGAATGCCGCTATCGTAGCAGCGGTTGATCGATGCCGTAACCTCGGGTGTGGGTATAGGTGATATCACCAGCAAGTCAATGCCCTTCTCCATCAGCGAATCGATTTGGTGCACCTGCCTCTGACTACTATTATACGACGATACACTGGTGAACTCCACATCTTCATAAGCCAACGAAGCATACTTGATTTCGTTGGCAAGCTTCTCGCGCCACGAGAATGTGTGATAGAGCACCACCCCCACCTTATATTTTTTGGTTGATGTCTCACACGAGAAAAGTAGCCCCATCATTACGATGAAGCAGAAAACCCTGATTATGTAATAGCGTATTGATGTCATAGTTAAAGAAATTTTTTCAAAAATAATCATTATGAAATAATCCCACAATAACACAGAAGCCACAATTATGCAGATTCAGACAAAACTTATACTATTCAAGCGATAATTTATATTAGTGAAGCGATATGTTACGTTTGCCCAATCCTCAATCTTTCACATCAGTCTCAGCTGTCGATAGAAATCGTGATTCAGGCTTGGGTGGGGTGATGCTGACTCTTGGGTGGGGGTGGGAATTTGGGTGATTTGGAACAATTTCGACAATTATGTGAACAAATATGTGACGATGATGCCGTTTCATTCACTTATCTTTGTTATGTGATTTTTTTGAGGTGAACTTTTTAATGCTAATTATAAACGATGTAGATGATAATTGTTATGAAGAAGATAGTTTTTGTGTTAGTGGCAAGCTTGATGGCGGTGGTGATGCGTGCTGCAGTTGTTGAAAATCTTCGTTGCGAGTATGCCACAACGCCGTTGGGCATCGACTGCCCACAACCATTATTGAGTTGGCAAATGAAGAGTAGCGCACGCGATGCTTCGCAAAGAGCTTGGCAGGTGATGGTGGCGAGCAGCAAGGAATTGCTCGATGCTGATAGTCCCGACCTATGGGACAGCGGACGCCGTGACGGAAAGGAAATAATGGTGACGTATGGAGGCAAGGAGCTGCAATCGTTTAGCCGTTGCTATTGGAAGGTACGCATTTGGGACGAGAAAGGAAAGGTGACACGGTGGAGCACGACGGCACAGTGGGCGATGGGCGCACTTGATGCTGCCGCCTGGAGTCCTGCCCGATGGATTTCGGTGAAGCCCGATTCGCTGTGGCACAAGGAGTGGCAGCAGCGCAAAGCGTGGGAAAAAGACCATGAGAAGCTCGATTGGCCTCTCTATAATGGCATGAACATGACAATATGGGACATTGCTGAGATGACTGAGCCTGCCTACGAACCCTCGCCGCTAATGCGAAAAACATTTGCGGTGAAATCAAAGCCTTTGAGAGCTATGCTCTACGTTACAGGTCTGGGCTACTACGAGGCGTATATCAATGGGCAGCGCGTGGGCGACCATGTGCTCGACCCGGGGTGGACCTACTACAATAAGCACACAGCCTATGTGGTGCACGATGTGCTGCCAATGCTGAAGTCGGGCAGCAACGCCATAGGATTGATGATAGGCCGCGGGCAGTATAATCCACTAAGCAACGACATCTGGAACCTGAACAAGAGTGAATGGGTGGGACAGCCCAAGGCATTGGCACTTCTTCGCATTGAATATGCCGATGGCACAGTGAGCGTGGTAGGCACCGATAACACTTGGCGCACTGCAGGAGGTCCTTTTGTGTATGACGATACCCGATTAGGCGAAATATATGATGCACGGCTTGAACGTGAAGGATGGAGCAGTGCCCACTTCGACGACTCGGCTTGGGTGCCTGCCGTGGAAGTGGAGTGGAACGCAACGCTGAAGTATCAGAATCAGCCGCCGATAAGGCGATTTGCCGGACAGAAGCCGGTGCAGACCATCAGCCGCAGCGCAACGGAAACGGTGTATGACATGGGAAAGAACCTTGCCGGATGGGCGCGTGTGAAGGTTGCCGGAAAGCAAGGACAGCGCGTGATGGTGGAATATTGCGAGGTGGTGAACGATACGCTGTTGGTGCCTTGGTTACCCGACTATAGGCGCACTGCCACGATGAGCGTGGCGGAATATGCTACTTTTTATGACAGTGAAGTGCGTGTGCGACAGCAGAACGGATATATTCTCAAGGGAGATGCCAAAGGCGAGACATTTGAGTGCCATTTTTCCTACAAGGGATTCCAATATGTGCGCATCACTGCCGATGATGGAGTGAAAGTGCTCGGCGTGGAGAGTATTCCCGTACACACCGATTTGCAGAGCGCAGGCTCATTTGAGTGCAGCGATGAGTCAATCAACCGGTTGCAGCAAAATAGCATCAACTCGATGCTAAGCAACTATATGAGCATACCCACCGATTGCCCGCACCGCGAGAAACAAGGCTGGACAGCCGATGCCTTTATTGCTGCCGATGCTGCAATGTATAACTTCGACATGGCAAATTTCTATCGCAATTGGCTGCGGTGTCTTGCCGATTCGGAAAGCCCCGACGGCTCTTTGCCTACCGTAGCTCCAAGCACCAACTACGACATCAACAGCTCAACCACATGGCCGTCGGCATTGATGCGAGTGGCGAGCGACCTCTACCGACATTATGCCGAATTACGCCCTGCCCGGGAGTATCTGGATTGCATGAAGCGATTCCTCCGAAACAGCTCGCAACGCACATATAATGGGAACCAAAGGATAATAAATGATGTGCTTGGCGACTGGGTATCGCCCACCTACGACAAGCCCGGCTTCACTATGGCACCACCAGAGGGAACAGCTTTCTATAGCACGGCAGCGCATGCCTACTGCCTCACAGCTACAGCGCAATTGGCACAGCTGACCGGCAATATTGCCGTTGCCGACAGTCTGCTGAGCTGCGCAAAAACGTTTACCGAAGGGTTTAACCGTGAGTTTTTTGATTTGCCCTCGGCATCATATCACGGCACGATAACCACTGAGAGCTACCGCCAGGCACCGGCTGCCGTAGCCCTTGAATATGGCCTCGTGCCTGAGGCGTGCAGAGAGCGAGTGCAAAGCCGTCTTGTTAGTGACCTGAAAGCCCATAACTACCGCATAGGAACCGGATTTCTCGGGACTCCGGCAATAATGAACTATCTGCCGCTGCACGACCCCGAAACAGCCTTCAAAGTGGCTACACAGCCCGAATATCCCGGATTTACCTATATGCTCAGCAATAATTCCACCACAATGTGGGAGAACTGGGACGGACGGGCATCGCGCAATCATCTGCCGTTTGCCCTTATCAGTGCCTATTACTATAAGTTTCTTGCCGGAATACGTGCTGATGAGCCGGGATTTGCATCGTTCACGGTGGCGCCTACAGCAGTAGAGCATCTCACATGGGTGAAAGCGCATCACGACTCAATGTATGGCAGGATTGAGAGCGAATGGGAGCGCAAAGGAGACCGTTTCACACTGAAAGTGACGGTGCCCGCCAACACGCGGTGCACCGTGGTGATGCCATCGCACAGCGGCAGTGAGCTGCACCATATTGGAGCCGGGCGTTATACCTTCAGCACCACACTTTAACAATAGATTTTGCCAATAATGTGCAATAAAAATGAGTGCAGCCATCTGTTTTGGCTGCACTCATTTTATCTATGTGGTTGATTATTTCCCTATGCTACTTGGGGAGGTGGAAGACGGTGGAGATTTCCTGCATCTGGGCTTGTGACATGCCTTTTGGCTCGAATCCCATTGAGCGGGAGTCGCGGTAGATGATGGCACTCTTGGTGAGGGTGTCGATCATGTCGAAAGCTTCCATCACGTTTTCGCCCACGGCAAACACTCCGTGTTTCTCCCACATCACCACGTCGTAGTCATCGTCGATAGCGCGGATTGTGGCGTCGGCAAGCTCAACCGAACCGGGCAGCATGTAGGGCACAATTCCGAGTCCGCGCGGGCAGAAAGCCTTGGTTTCGGGTATCATGCTCCACAGGAGGTTGGTGAGCACGTCCTTCTTGAGGAAGCGGTCGCAATGCGAGAGTGCAACCAGCTCGATGGGGTGTGTGTGCACCGAAGCCTTGTAGGAGGAGCCTTTGGCGATTAGATAGTTGTGCACCGAGAGGTGCGACGGAAGTTCGGAGGTAGGCATCACTTCGCTGTCGGCGATGATCTCGTAGTGTGCGCAGTCGTCGGTGATACGTATGATAGAGCCGTTGTCCATGGGGTTACGGGCAAGGTCGCGCATGCGGCGATTTGTGCCCTTGCAGTAGAAGAACTGCCCCTTTAGGTGCGGCAGCGTCACGCCGATGGCTTTCGGCTCACCGATTGCCGGGGCGTTGCGCAGAGCGTTGTCGATCTGAGCTGTGACATTGACGGTGATGTTGCCGCCGTTGCGCTCAGCCCAGCCTTTCTGCCACAAGTAGCCGGCAACTTCGGCAACCTGCCACACTTCGTGGGCGAGGGCGGGATTATTGTCTAAACACGATTTCATTATCTTTTCCGATTATTAATTGTTAGAGTAATTGAGGGAGGAACGAGGATAGGATGAGCACTGCCAGTCCTGCCACGAGCACTGCTATTGTGGCACGGTTGCAGCCTTTCCACTCCTTTAGGATTATTCCCCACACATTAGAGAACGTTACGTTGAGAGCCATTAGTATGCACCACGAGAATGTGATGAGCGTGGCAGAACCTGCAAGGAAGCCTTTGCCGAGGCTCAGTCCGAAGAACTGGCTGTACCAGAGCACACCGGCGAGGGCGCAGAAGAGGATATTGCCGAGGCGGTTGTCGGGGCGGGAGTAGTCGCTCCAAGTGCGGTTTTTGCTATTCTGATAGAGGCAATAGGCAGCATTGGAGACGAATCCACCCATTGTCACGAGCATTGTGGCGATGAGCGAGCTAAAGATTTCGGGAGTGGAGTCGAAGTGCAACGGAGCACCAAACTCAAGACCGATGTTGAAGCAAGCGCTCATGAGACCTGCCATAATTGCCACGGTGATGCCTTTGGTGAAGTTGAACTGCTGTTTTTCTTCACCCTTGGCGCCCTTTTGGCGCATTGAGCCGGCAGCTCCAATCACTGAGATGCCAACGAGCGTGACAGCCACGCCGATAAGCACCGGGGAGGTGAGAGATGCGGTGTTGCCCGTGAGCACCGGTCCGAGAATAGTACCCAGTGCGGCACAGGTGCCGAGCGAGATGCTCTGGCCGAGAGCCACGCCAAGGTAGCGCATCGAGAGGCCGAAAGTGAGGCCGCCGATGCCCCAGAGCACACCGAAGAGTGCAGTCATTGCAGCATCGCCGGGATGAGCGGCGAGCAGAGCCAATATCGATTCACCCTCGGGCACGGCAAGCATGGCGCCGATGATGGGGAACACAATCCATGCGAAGATGCCCTGGACGAGCCAGAAGCTCTCCCAGCTCCACTGCTTCACCTTGCGGATGGGCACATAGGAACTCGACTGGCAGAAGCTGCCGATGGCGATTATCAATAGTCCGAACAGTATTTCCATAAAAAAATTAAGAGATGTTATTCATGATGTGGCGTGCAAGCAAGGGCATGAAATTACAGGCTCAAAAGCCTGCTTGCACGCCACACACACGAGATTCATACTATTTGCGTTTTGAAGTGATTTCAGCCTCATAGCGCTCTATGTCGGCGATGTAGTCTTCTCCTACGGGCACACCGCTGCGCAGGCAATACATATCCCACACTGCACCCCACGGCATCGACTTCAGCTCTTCGAGCATTGCAAGGCGCTCGAAGCCCTTGTCGGCAGCCTCAAACTTGCGGAGAGCATCAATCGGCTCAAGCAAGGCAAGAAGCACGCACTTTTGAGTGGCGCGGGCACCGATGATGTAGGCACCGATGCGGTTGATGCTGGCATCGAAGTAGTCGAGACCGATGTGCACGCGGTCGATGGCGTTGCAGCGCACAATCTCGCGGCAGAGGTCGATAGTGTCGTCGTTCATGATGGTCACATGGTCGCTGTCCCAGCGCACGGGGCGGCTCACGTGGAGCATCAGTTCGGGCACGAAGAGGAGCAAAGACGAAACCTTGTCGGCAACGCTCTCAGTGGGATGGAAGTGACCTGTGTCGAGAGTAACAATCTTATTGTGTTGTGCAGCGTAGGCAGTGTAGAAGTCGCATGAACCAACAGTGTAGCTTTCCAGACCGATACCGAACACCTTCGATTCGAGGCAGTCCTTCATGTTGTCGTATTTCTGCGTGAAAATCTCATCGAGCGAGTCTTTGAGCAGGCTACGGTAGAGCATACGGTTGACGGTGATGTCCTTGCTTCCGTCGTGAATCCAGAGGTTCATGATACAGGGGTCGCCCTGGCGCTTGCCCATCTCCTCAGCCACGGCACGGCAACGCTTAGTATGCTCAATCCAGAAGTCGCGTATTCCCTTGTCGGGATTTGAGAGCGAGAGCGAGCCGCTCTTGGGGTGAGAGAAGGAAGTGCTGTTGAAGTCGAGCTTCATACCGTTTTCCTGCGCCCACTGTATCCAGCTCTCGAAGTGGCGCGGCTCCACCTGGTCGCGATCAACCTTTTCGCTGCCGAAGTCGCCGTAGATTTCGTGGAGGTTGAGGCGGTGAGTACCCGGGAGGAGTGATTTCACCTTGGCGATATCGGCACGGAGCTCGTCGATGTTGCGGGCCTTGCCGGGATAATTGCCTGTGGCTTGGATACCTCCCGAGAGGCTGCTTGAGTTCTCAAAGCCAGCCACATCGTCGGCTTGCCAGCAGTGGAGCGACAAGTGGATGTCATTCATTTTTGCGATGGCAGCATCGGTATCGACACCGACTGCTGCAAAACGTTCTTTTGCGTAGGCGTACGCGCGTTCAATGCTTTCAGATTTCATATTAATGGATTTTTAGTTTTTGTTGTAATTTGCAGTAATTTCAAGGAAACGGCAGTAGGCTATTTCCCAGGCTTCACGCTGCGAGGTGGGCGAGTATTCCACAAGTTCCACCGAGGCGGCAACCAATGCACGCATATCGGCGAGCGAAGCAGCCTCGCCGGCAGTACGCGCCTGCATAGCGGCATTGCCGAGGGCTGTGCACTCAGCGGGACCTGCAAGCACGCGGCGCCCGATAGAGTCGCAGGTGAATTGGTTAAGAATCTTGTTTTGCGAGCCTCCGCCTATGATGTGCAGGCACTCGATAGGCATCGGGGCGAAGCCGTCGAGGATTTCCATCACCTGGCGGTAGCGCAGGGCAAGGCTCTCGAAGATGCATCGAGCCACAGCACCCACGCCTTCGGGAACGGGTTGCGCAGTGGCGCGGCAGTAGTCGGCGATGGCGGTGAGCATTGAGTCGGGGTTGGCAAAGCACTTGGCATCGGGATTGATGATTGAGACGAAAGGCTCAGCTTTTGCAACCTCGGCAGCGATAGTGTCGTGACCGGTGTCGATTCCTGCGGCTTTCCACTCAGCGCGGCAACGCTCAAGCAGCCACATTCCGCAGATGTTCTTGAGGAATCGAGTGGTGCCGTCAACGCCGCCCTCGTTGGTGAAATTCTCGCGGCAACTGCGCTCATTGATGATGGGGTCGGCAGTCTCGATACCCATGAGGCTCCAAGTGCCCGAACTAAGATAGGCGAATCGCTCATTGCCGGCAGGCACTGCAGCGATAGCCGAGGCAGTGTCGTGACCTGCCACAGCGATTACCGGCACCGCTCCGAGACCGGTGAGGCGTTGCACCTCTTTTGTGAGCACACCGATGCGTGTGCCGGGCATCACAATGGGAGCAAACTGCTCGGGGCGCACGCCCACGGCACGCAGAAGCTCCTCGTCAAGCTCCTTCGTGACCGGGTTGAGAAGCTGCGAAGTGGAAGCGATGCTGTATTCGGTCACCATCACACCAGTGAGCAAGTAGCTGAGTGCATCGGGCATGAACAGAATCTTGTGGGCAGCAGCGAGAGCCGAGTTACCAGCCTTGTGCATGGCATAGAGCTGGAAAAGCGAGTTGAAGTCCATCACCTGGATTCCCGTCTTGCCATAGACGCGGCTTGCGGGGATTTCCTTGAAGAACTCGGCAGGTACACCGGCTGTATGCGGGTCGCGGTAGCTCAGAGGGGCACTGAGAATGCCCCCGTCGCTGCCGAAGCACACAAAATCGACGCCCCAGGTGTCGATGCCTATCGACGCAATATCGATGCCCCGACGAGCCACAATGGCAAGACCGCCCAGAATCTCGCGGTAGAGGTGCAAGATATCCCAGTAGCAGTGGTTGCGCACCTCGATTATGGGATTGGCAAAGCGGCTAACCTCTTCAATGGAGATTTTGCCACCCTCGATGCGGCACAGCATTGTGCGACCGCTCGTAGCGCCAAGGTCAACAGCAAAATAATTCATAATATTCGGTAGGTATTTGGTTTATAATTGTTATTTCTGAACGAGAATGTGCATTGTCAGTTCTGAACGAGAATTTGCACTTGTCAGTTCTGAACGAGAATGTGCACGGGCCCCACGAGCCCCGAAGATTGTAGCGGAGAGTCGCTACGCCAGTCGTTGACATTGCACTTGGTAAGGCGCTTGCTCTGAGGCAAAGCAGCATCGCCAATGAGACGGTTGACCCACGTATTGACAACTGAAATCTCCACAGAGTTGTTGCCCGCGACTACGGCATCGGTGATGTCGATGGCATAGGGAGCAGTCCACACGCCACCCACATACTTGCCGTTAACCTTCACTTTAGCCATCACACTCACCTTGCCAAGGTCGAGAATGACTTTAGCACCGTCAGGAGCGTTGCACGAGAAGGTGCGTGAATAGACGGCTTCGCCTGAGAAATGGCAGAGGTCGCCCTCGGTGACATCCTTGAGGTCGCAAATGGTGAAATTGTCGCGTTTAGTGCGCTTTCCGAATTTATCAGTGAAAGTGACACTCCATCCATCGGCAAGCGAAGCGATGCAGAGAGGTTGAGATGATTTGTCGGGCGAAGCAGAGCGGTCGTGAGAGAGAACCACAAATGTGCTTTCGAGCGGACAGAGACGCAATGGAACCACAGTGCGGCTGCCGGTATCGGAGAATCGGGCAGAATGGATTTTGCCCGTCACCGGATTCCACAACTCGGCATTGAAGCCGGAGGCGCGGAGCGAAGCATCGATGGAAATGGTGTCGGTGGGCGACTGATTGGCAATAAAGTAGATTTCGCGCTTGTCGGCAGTGGTGTTGTGAGCATAAGCCACATCACATTTGCCTTGAACGGCCTTGAACGAGGCATCGGGAGCGATTCCAAACATATCGAGCACTTCATTCACCTCATATCCGCTGAGAATGAAGCCCTTGCCCACTTGGCGCAATATGCGGCCATCAGCCGATGTGCCCCAAAGCTCATCGGCAAGGCGGCGTACCTCGGCATCGCAAGCAGGATATCCCTTCAAGCTCGGCGATTTAGCGGGTTTCGGTCCGAGCACAATAGCACCGTCGGCAACAAGCGAACTGATGCGGGAGAGGAGCTCGGGAGTGATGGTGCCAAGAGGAGGCAGCACGAGAAGTCGGTAGGCATTGAGCGTGCCCGGCAGACACAGGCGATGGTCGGAAGTAGCCGAAAGGCGATTCATTATCACTTCGGCGTTGATATAGTCAAACTGATAGCCACGAGGCATATCAGGAATGGTGGCACCGGTCATTACAGGAGCATCTTCACCAATGAAGTAGGCAACATCGGCAACGTAGCTTCCTTGCTGTTGCAGCAAGTTGCAGCGCTTGAGATAGTCGGTGAACAGATGGAAGTGGCTATACCAGGTGTTTTTGCGGTTAAATTCGTTGCTGAACCAAGCGTTAAGTCCGGGCAAGGTTTTTTCGTCGGGTTGCGAGACCACGAGGTGAAGCAGGGTGCTGTTGATGCCCTCACTGAAGAAACGGTCGCCACGCTGCTTCATTGTGGCGGGATAGCGAGAGAAAGGAGCTCCGGCACAGGTGAACGACTCGGAGAAAATGAAGCGCTTGCCATAGATGTGACCGCACGACGAAGCAGCGCGGTTTTCTATGTTGCCCAGTTCGCCTTCACTCCAAAATTCACCAGCCACGTCGTCGGCTTGTCCACCATATTGCAAAAACTCGCCGCAGAACCCCCAGTGGCCATAGTTTTCGAGCCACAGGCGCATTCCATCGGCATTAGCCATTTTGCGAAGCTCGCCGATGTGGTCGTAAGCCAGGCGGTCGGCAATCATGCGGCGCACGTCCCACAGGAATCGGTTGGTCATTTCCTCGCTGCCAACCACAACGCCACCATAAGTGAGGAGGAAAGGAACAGGGTCGTAGCCAAAACGATGCTTAAACTGCTCGATGAAATCATTACCGAAATTTTGAGCAGCTTTCTCGTAGCTGTCGCACACCATATACTTGAGGCACTTGCGCTCGGCAGCCGGAACATACTTGATGATGCGCCCCATGAAGCTATCGTAGTGATTGCGGAGACTTGCATAGTCCCAGCGGTCAACCTCGAGACCGCGACCGTCGGCAAGCGTGGGCGAATTTTCCACCAAAGTGGGAAGCATGAAAGTGCGCACTATGCGCCACTTACCCTCAGGCAGAGAGCAAGAAAGCGAATTGCCGGAGAGATGAGCCGAAAGGTCGAGAACTTCAGCGACATTCACGGCAGGCGTGCTGTTGTGAGCGACTGATTGCGCCCACTTGTAGTCGTGCCAAGTGGGAGTGGGAATTTGTAGCATCTTGGCGAGAATCTTCTCGGGATATTGGTCGATAACAGGCTCGGAAGAAACGGTGATTTCCTTGAGTGCGCCCCCCTTGCTCATAGAGCGAAGCACGATGCAGATTTCATCGGCGGGAGTGTCGGGGATAGCGTGCACGATAGGAGCATAGGGGTCGTAGCCCACAAAGAGCCAATCGAGAGTTCGGTCGATTTTGAATTCAGTCACCTTGCGACGGTCGGAGCCGTTTTTCGCCCAAATTTCGGCAATACCACTGATGCTGTGAGTGGCAGTGCGGATAGTAATCGAGCGTGCGGTGAAAGCGGCAATGCGCGGCTTGAGCGAGATTACGCAAGAGTCGGGAATTGCCACTTCGGAATCGGGATTGCCGTCGAAGAGAGGTTCAAAGCCGGGAGAAACAAGAGCATTTTCGTTGCCGAGTGAGACATAATTGCCGGGCAAACGATAAGCAAGCACTTTCACATCGGTGTAATAGCCACCATTGCCGGGAGTGTCGAAAGAGACACTGACAGTGCCGCCATCGACCTCCACCGATTGATTGGCAAGGTAGCGCATGGAGTTTTCGGGCTTATTCCACGGTCCGCCCGCCTGACTCCACCCGGGGGCGTTGAAAATACCAATGTCGATGCCAAGCTTAGTGGCAGTGGAGAGGGCGGTTCGCACAATGCGGAGCCACTCCTTCGAGAGGATTTTCACCTTTCCGGGTTTTTCAATCCCATCTTCGGGACCAAGTCCAATATTCCCTATGAACGCAGTGTTGATTCCAGCCTCTTTCATGGCTTTCAAGTCGGCAACCACACCTTGCTCGCTGATGTGGCCCGAGAGCCAATACCAGTAGCATGAAGTGCGCACGCTGTCGCGAGGAGCAGCAAAAGAGCTTCGTAAATCGCCCCAAGCGCTAAGGGGCAACACAGCCATAACGAGGCAGATTATTGCAGAACTAAATTTATTTTTCATTATCGTGGAATTTATATCGGTAGTTAAATCGAGCATTAGGAGCGGCATCGCCTGTGGTGTAGAAATCGAGGATGTCGAGTGTAGGGCACGTTTCGGGAAGGTTGTCGATCCACTTGAAATCGAAGTGACCATTAGCGCCCTTGAGATGTTTTCGAGGCACCGACACTTGTAATTCATTGCCCGAAATAGAGCAATTGAGCGATGCTATGCGCTTCCAAGAGAAGCCGTTGCCACTGATGCGGCTAAGCGAGGCTTTACCGTCGGAAGATATATATACGCGATGAGTGTAGCCATGCCAATTAGAGGCATTGTTGCCCGAAGCGATGAGAAGCGTAACCCCATTTTCGCCCGATTTGAAATGCCAAGGGTGGCTGCATTGCAGATAGAAATGGAAGTAGCGACTGTCGTGAGCAACTTTAGCCACCACCAGGTCGTTACGCCCCGATACATTGTTGATGGTGTCGAGGCGATTGTAGCCGAGGGTGTGGTGGTGGAGAGTGTCGGCTCGGTCGTCGCGATATTCATAGCTCACCGCTTGCCACCGGTCGAATCCGTCGCCGGGCTTGAACGCTATTGGAGAGGCGCAAGGGATGGCGCGACAGCCCTTATAGCGGTGCATGTGAGAAACAAATTGCATATAGTAGTTGTCGCGAATGAGCGGATGCGTGCTTGGCTCGATGTCGCGGTTAAACTCGGCATTATAGGTATCGACAAACATAGTTTCGCCCAACCGAGGCTCACCGAGCGGACGGGCATATTTTATGTCGGCAGAGTCGTTGATGACCAAGTGCTGTGCAGTCCATTCATTGAATTGTGTGATCATGAGCACCGGAGGATGCAAGCGATGTGCTGTGCTCCATTGCTCCTCGAAATAGAGACCCCACGATGTGGAATCGGTGAGAGCGAGGCAATTGAGCGGAGGCTGCTTGCCACGATGGTAGCTTTTGCCGATTTTGGAGCTTGCGTGCTGCGCCACGCTCACGCTGAGCTGCTCGGGCACAGATGGGATGGAGTCGTAGCCCGGAATTTGCGGATAGTTTTCGAGCCACGCCCATTCGCGAGGCTTCTTGCCTTTGAGCCACGCCCAAGAACGGCGGAAGGTGAAGCGCTGAGCGATTGCGGGATTTTTCAGCTCTAAAGTATCGGCAGGGTCGGCAAGAATGAGCGGCCGACCTTGATAGTGATACCAAAAGCGGTCGAGGGAATTATCGCTGTAGAAAGTGTTGTAGATGTGCTCAATCTCTCGTGCGCCACCCCAGTAACACAAAAAGCAGAGCTTGGGCGACTTCATTCCCAAAGCCGAGCGGCGGTCGATTTCGCGCATCACGGCGTTCACAACGCTTTCATAGATGGGGCCGTTGGTGACGTCGAAAAAAAGGAAATCGACGCCGGCATCAGAGAGCATTTGCAGGTGCTTTGCCACCACATAAGGGTCGCCGGCATTGTAGTATCCGAGCAACGGGCGTGCCCACCAGTGCATATCGGAGAGATCGCCCCACTGCGGGTTGTTGCAGTCGCGGTTAAGAATGTCGGTGATGTCGAAAATGGCATTATGGTTGATGATGTGATGACCGTGCCAAAGATAATAGAACATGCCCACATCGGAGTGCGGGCGCACCGACTGAGCCGAATCGCAATCGGCATCATAGATGATGCGACCGAGGTCATCAACAGCTACCCAGGTGTCGGCATAAGTGTCCCATGCCTCAGCGGCAAAGACATTGGCGCTGAAGCATGAGAATAATGCGAGAAGAATGGCTGCTATGTGACGAAGGTGCAATTTCATTGTGCCGGTTAAAGAAGTTTTATGCTTTTTGATATAGAATCGGCAAAGACTTTCACAATCAAGAAACCGCTTGGAGCATCGATAATGGCACTTTTGGCATCGTGATCGATGGGATACATGCCTATGAGCGAGCCTTGGGCATTGTAGAGCCCGATGGCTGACACATTGCTGACACTCCATCGCACGCTCACCTCACCCGAAGGCAGACGCGATGCAACGATGTCGGCCGAAGGAACGTCGGCAATTGCCTTTTCGACGCCTGAATTGACGAGAGAGCCACGGTAGCGATAATTGAAGCGACCATTAGGCGCCACATCGCCCTTGTCGATAAAGTCGAGGATATCGGGATTCTCGGGGATGTTGTCAGCCCACTTGAAATCGAAGTCGCAATCTGAGGTCATTCCGAGGTCGGCTTTGCTGATGGCGAAGTGAAGCTCTTTACCATCCTGGAGGATATTGATTTTCGACACCTCACTCCATGAGTATTCGTTGCCTACGTTGCGATAAAGGTAATACTCGGTGCTAGACTTCTTCATGGTGACGAAGTCGTAGCCATTCCAACCTGTGGAATAGTTGCAATCAGCATTGATGAAGAGCATGAGCCACGACTTGGAGAAACGGAAATTGGAGGGAGTGTTGGCGGTGCGAAGATAGAAATAGACGTTGGAGTCATCTTTAGTCACCTTGGCAACGACAAGGTCGGTACGCCCTGTTTCGTTGACCATGGGGTACATATTTTGGAATCCTTGAGTGTTGCGGTGAGTGATGTCGCCGATATCGTCGCGGAACTCGGGCATCACATCGTCCCACTGGGTCATGTCTTTAGATTGGATGATAGTCTTAGCCTCGCTTGGCACGGGGATATCGCGCACACCCTTGTACTGGCGCACGTTATTGACAAGCTGGAGATAGTAGTTGTCGCGAATGAGCGGATGCGTGCTTGGCTCGATGTCGCGGTTGAACTCGGCATTGAAAGCATCGACGAAATAGGTGCCGCCTATTTCGGGAGTTCCGCCGGGATAGATGTTGTTAAGCTCGGAGTAGTTCTTGATGATAAAACGGGTAGCCATGCACTCATTGAATTGAGTGACCATGACGATGGGAGGTTGCTGCATGTGAGCCTGTCGCCATTGCTCGGCGAAATAGAGGCCCTTAGGCGTATCTTCACACACGGCATACTCATTGAATCGAGGCTGAGCACCATTGTGGTAGCTCTTTCCCACCTTGGTGGTGGCGTGCTGAGCTGTGGAGACCGAAATTTGCTCATATTTCTTTTGGCCGTTCTCCATAGTCCAACCCATTTTCTGAGGATAGTATTCGAGCCACGCCCACTGGTCGGCATATCGGCCTTGCATCCACGCCCAAGAGTAGCGCATGGTGAAGTGATTCACAATGTTGCTGTCGAGCGACGAAAGTTCGTTCTTATTGACGAGCATAAGCGGGCGTCCTTTGTAGTAGAACCAATATTTGTCGTACTCGGGCTTGGAGTAGAAATTGTCCCAGAGCTTTTTCACCACCGTTGCGGGATAGGCATTGATGGTGTAGCATAGCTTAGGCGACTTCAGTCCGGCAGCAGTGCGGCGATCGATAGCCTCCATGATCAGTCGCACCGCGCTGTCGTAGGTAAAAGCGTTGGTGACGTCGAAGAAAAGGAAATCGATGCCTGCATCGGTGAGCATTTGCAGGTGCTTGTCGTAAACAAAGGAGTCGGAATTTTCATAATATCCAAGCCATGGCTTAGCCCACCAGTGAGGAGCACCTTCGGGACCCCATTGAGGATTTGTGGGATTCTGCTGCAATATTTCGGTGATGTCGTAGATTGGTGCACCGTTAGTGCCGTGCGGGCCATTGCAGATATAATAGAACATACCCACTGTGCGGTTGTCGCGTGGCTCGGTGAGCCCGTCACCGGCGGTGCGGACAGTGCGTTGCAGCTCATCGACAGCCACCCAGGTGTCGCTGAAAGTGTCCCACTCGGGGGCCTCGTCGTCGGCACACATCACCGATGTGCCCGACGCGAGAGCTACCACCACGAGGGAGGATTTAAACAGTTGCTTCATAAGAGATAATTCCATATTCTCCTCAAAAATACTCTTTTATTTCAAAAACGGCAAAAATTATAAGTAAAAAATAGTGTTACCACCCTTCATTCTGGAAGTCGATACCTGTGTGGGTCTTCAGCTTTGTGATTTCGGTGCCGGGGATAGGCAGGCGCAGATACTTCTCAGAAGTGGCAGCGCGATTATCGCTCACGACAACGCGCTCGTAGGTGACACGACCGAGCTTACCCGGAATCACTTTGATGCCGGTAACCACTTTGTCTTGGTCGAGAATCATCCAGCGGCGAACGTCGTAGAATCGCTGGTCTTCGAAAGCAAATTCCACGCGGCGCTCATTGCGCACACGGGTGCGGAAATCGTCGGTGCTGATACCAGCCTCGATAGCCGGCATACCTACGCGAGCACGCACTGCATTGATGGCATCGAGCGCCTCTTGCGGAGTGTTGCCCTGCGAAGCCTCATTGAGGGCCTCGGCATAGTTGAGATAAAGCTCGGCGAGGCGGAAAATCTTGAAGTAGCCGTCGTAGTTGGCACTACGGTCGGACTTGTAGCCGAAGAACTTGCGCAGATAGTAACCTGTGCGGGTGTTACGGATGCTCGATTCAGAAGGCGCGTAGGCACCGGTGGGACGAGTGTCGATTTTCACCTTGCTGCCGGGCTCAAACAAAGAGTTGTAGTGATAAATTGTGGACTCAAGGCGTGGGTCGCGATTGTTGTAGGGAGCCTGCTCATTATAGCGAGTAGCCTCGGGGTTGAAAATAGGCTCCAGGTGCTGAGCGTCGGCATAGCCAAGGATAGGCATTTTGCCGTCGGTAGTTTCGTAGGAGTCGATAAGTTCCTGAGTGGGACAAGCACCGGCTTTCACCTGACCGAGAATCGAAGGCAAGCCATTGTCAGACCAAACAGAGAGCTGGTTTTTAGACTCCATGATTGTTTCCTTGTCGATAACGCCTTGCACGTCGGAGCGCATGGTGAAGTAGAGGTCGTAGCACGAAAGCGCTGCATTGTTGGTGGGAGCGGTGGTGAAAAGCTCATATCCATGCTCAAGGCAGAGGTCGAGAGCACGTTTGGTGACTTGTGCAGCTTCGCTCCAAGAGAAGTTGCCATCGGCAGCGTTGAGCGGACTTGCGGCATAGAGGGCAGCCTGCGACATGATGGCGCAAGCCATACCCTTGCTGAAGCGGTATCGGTCGTCCTCGATAGTACCCGAGAACCATGTGAGGCGAATGTTGTCGTCGCTCACTTCAAGCACCTTCTCACAGTCGCTGATAATCTGCCTGGCGCACTCGGCAAAAGAGGCACGCTTGGTATCGGCAGGAATATCAACGCCAATGTTGGAGAGGATGAGAGGCACACCGCCGTAGTTCTTGATGAGGCAGAGATAGTAGTAGGCACGGAGACCGTAGGCTTGTGCACGGAAGCTCTCGCGCTCGTCCTCGTCGTAGGTGACGGCATCGTCGATGTTTTCGATAAACTTGTTGCACTTGCGAATACCCTCATAGCAATTGCTCCAGTCACCGGGATTGGAGATGGGGCAGTTGAACGAAGTGACGCGGCCAGCCATCCACTGCTCGGGAGCACCATTAAGCTGGTCGTACACGTCGTAGGCTTCGTCGCAATAGGCGGCGAGCATAGTGTTGCCTTCGAGAACGAGACCGCGGTTGGTGAGATTGGCGTAGCAATAGTTGAGGTATCCGGCAACCTTTTTCGGGTTGCCAAACACAGCTTTGTCGGTGAGGCGACCATCGTCGATTTCATCGATATTTGTGCAGCTTGCCATGAGTGCAGCCACAGCAGTGGCACACGAGGCAATAAAAAGGGATGTCTTGGTGAGATTCAGCATAGTAGTATATGTCAGAAGTTTACGTTTAAGCCAAAGTTGAAAGTTTTGTAGATGGGATAAGAGGTGACCGAAGCCTGCTCAGGGTCGATAAACTTCTTGAACTTGAAGTTGGTGATGGTGAGCAGATTCTCGCCCGAGAAGAAGACGCGGAGGCTTGAAATGCCAGCTTTCATAGTGATTGATTGTGGCAAAGTGTAGCCAACGACGAGGTTCTTCAAGCGCACATAGTCGTTTTTCGATACCAAGAAGTCGTTTTGCTCAAGGCTGAGAGCACCACCGGTGGAAAGAGCCGGATAGGAAATTTCTTCACCGGCAGCATAACGCTCGGCAGTCCAGGCATTTTCGTGGATCGGAGAGAAGACACCCTGCTCATAATCCTCGTGGATTCCCACGCCGCTATAATATGACGACTTGCCGGCAGAGCCTTGCCAGAACATGCTCAGGTCGAAGCCTTTGAAAGCGGCATCGAGGTTGAGGCTGAAGCTGTAGGTGGGGAGAGAGCGGGTGCCCTCGAGTGGAGCTTGGTCTTTCACGTTGATAACGCCGTCGCCATTGAGGTCCTTATAGATTAAGTCGCCAAGACGCGGAGCACGAACGCCCTCATAGGAGAGTGGATTGGCATCGAGCTGCTCTTGAGTGTTGTAGAAGCCATTACCGTTGCTGTAATCGACAATGTAGCCGAATTGCTGACCGATGGGATATCCGGTGGTGCGATAGGCATAGGCGTAATCGCTGATGCCAAGGTCGTATTCACCAATTTCTTCCACGCGGTTGGTATTGTAACTGAGAATACCTGTGACACCGATTTTGAGACCACAATTGAGGGCTTTGCGATACTCGAGAGAGAGGTCGTAGCCGTGGCTTACCACGCGACCGATGTTCTCGTAGGGCAGATTGTTGCTTGAGATACCCGTCATGCCCGGCTTGGAGTTGTCGCGACCGATGACGCCCTTCTGAATGGTTTTCCAGTAGTCGAAACTTGCGTTGAAACCGCAACCGAGAGCGAGGTCGATGCCATAATTCTGCTGATAGGATTTCTCCCACGAGATGGCGGCATTGCCAAGCTGGTATTCCTGAATGAGAGCGGCGGTGTAGAGGCTTTGAATGAGGCCTGCGCCACTCTGCTGGCGGATTTCGCTGCTATAGAGCAAGCGTCCGATGGCATAGATGTTGTCGTAGCACAGAGCACCATAAGAAGCGCGGAGCTTGAGCGTCTTGAGCCAGTCGGCATCGATGAAGTGCTCGCGAGCGATGTCCCATGCGCCACCTATTGAGGTGGAAACGTGATATTGGTTGCCCTTGCAGAACTCCTCGCTGCCTGCATCGGTGATTGTTCCTTGGAGGAAGTAGCGATTGTCCCAACCGAGGTGGAGCTGACCGCCAAACTGAATGCGGCGGTAGGGCAGCGCACTCTTGGAATCGAAGCCTGTGGAGATGCGGTCTTCGGCGAGGTAATTTGCCACTGCATTTACGCTGAGGCGATCGAAGAATGTGCGGTCGTAGTTAACCGAACCTTGGACGTTCATGAAATAGACAGTGTTGGAGCTTTTGCCGAGTGAAAGAGGAGAATCGGCATTAGAGCCAAACTGCACCGGGTTGCCATCCATATCGAGGATGTAGCGTGTGTAGTCGGTGGAACCAATGATAGCGCCTGTGTAGTAGGAATGATAACCCACAATGGCGTGAGCCGAAAGACCGCGAGTGAGGAAGCTCATGTCGAGGTCGAGGCGGAAATTGGCATTGACATCAGTACCGGTCGATTTGTTGTAACCCGATTTGTTGATACTACCATAGGCAGGGTTGGCAAAATTCTCGTCGGTGAGAATCAAGCCATCTTCGGTGAAGGGACCGGGCACAGTGGCAGGAGTGGTGAGGACGCGGTGCAGAATGGTGCCGGTGCCGACGGTGCTGCCATTGCTGCGATAGATGCGCAAATTGGTGTTGAGGGCAGCATCGAGGTGCTTGAACACTTTCACTTTCACATTGGTGAGAGCGGTGAATCGGTTGTAGTAGGGATTGGGGTTGTATTTTTCGTTTTCAACCGAGTTGTAGATACCATCTTGGTGTGCAAAACCGGCATTGATGTAGAACTTGATGCGGTCGGTACCACCATCGGCACTCACATTGTAGAGCTGAGTGGAAGTGGTGTTCTTGAGGAACATTTGTTTCCAATTGTTGTTGATGCCCTGGCCGTTGCGGAAAGCATCGAGCTGCTCGGCGCTGAAAATAGGGTCTTTGCCGTCGTTGGCAAGAGCCTGATTGCGCAAAGTGGCATATCCAAGAGCATTGACAGGCTCGAAATCGCGGGTCTTGTCGTTGATGCCATAGCTGAGGCTCACATTGACGCGAGTTTTGCCGGCATGTCCTTGGCGAGTGTTGATGAGCACCACGCCTTGTGCACCGAGCGGTCCATAGATGGCTTTTGCGGCAGCATCTTTGAGGACGGTGACGCTCTCGATGGTTGAGGGGTCGAGAGTGTTAGGAGAAAGCGTAGGAGCCGGGACACCGTCGAGCACATAGAGGACAGCATTACCGTTGACCGAAGCGAGGCCGCGAATATACCATGCGCAGTTGTCGGCGCCTGGGAGAGATGAGGATTGAATCATTGTGGCACCGGAGAGGTGTCCCATCACCGATTTGTCGAGACCCACCGAGCGGGAATCGTCGATAATGTCGGATGCAACGGTAGATTTGGCGCCGACAAAAGCCGACGACTTGATTTTCTGACCGAAAGCTATTTCAGCCACCGAGTCGGTATCAGAAGGAGCCGCAAAGGCGGAAGAAGATACCAGCAGAGAAGCGGTAGCTATGATATATGATAGTTTGCGTTTCATTTTCTATGAATTAGCATTAAATAAAAGTTTGAAGAATAACGCGAGGAATTACCAGCCCTTGTTTTGCCATTTCTCGCCGGTGAGGGCATTGAGACGAGCCACTTCGGCTGCGGGAATTGGGAAGAAGTGCCACTTAGCCTGATAGGTGTATTTGCTTGGGACGCTGCCATCGGTACCCACAAGAATGCGCTTGTAGGAAAGCTTGACGCCGGTCTTGGTGATTTCCATTCCGGTGGCATATTTTTCGCAGAGCATATCCTGATCTTCGGGAGTCCAGCGGCGGACGTCGAAGTAGCGGTTTTCCTCATAGGCGAGCTCTACACGGCGCTCGTGGCGCACGAGGAGGCGAGCCTCATTGACGCTTGCAGCCTTGACATCGACCGACGAAGAGAATCCGGCGCGGTGTCGAATCTGGTTGACAAGGCGCATAGCCTGATCGGTTTTGCCAACCTCAACGGCACACTCTGCGAGATTAAGCATCACGCAGCCGAGGCGGTAGTATTTCCACTTGCCTTCGTCGTTACCGCTGCGGTAGTTGGCATATTTGCGGCGATAGTAGCCGGTGTGGCTGAAGCGCTCACCTTTATCCTTGATGCCGCAGTTGCCGCCTACCCAAGTCTCAACATTATGCACGGTAGCACCCTTCTGTACGGTGCTGCCATTGAATATCACAGTGGCAGCGAGGCGAGGATCGCGTCCCTCATAGGGATTTTGTGGGTCGTAGCCCGAGCCGGGCACATAGTTAGGCTCGAGGTGATATTCATCGAGATAAGGCTTTTCGAGATCGACAACGGGCTTTCCGGTAGCGAGCATATCGTAGGAATCGACGAGTTCCTGCAAGGGGACGGTGCCCGAGAGGTAGTTACCCTGAATAGGAGTGCCCGACACCCACCAGAAGGGGTGAGTACCGAAATCGGACTGCCAGATAGTCTCCTTGTCGATTGGGTTGCTGCCCCAATAGTTGGCTGTAGCAAAATATTCGCCGTAGGCGCAGTTGTAGTAGTCGGTCTGCATCTCGGTGTAAAGCTCATAGCCGTGGTTGACGAGCTGAGTGTAGCAATCGTTGTTGATTTCATAAGCCCATTGCCAGAGGTCTTCGCCACCGCAATAGAGCGGACTTGCAGCGAAGAGCGAGGCTTCGGACTTGATGGCGAGGGCAATAGCCTTGGTCATGCGATACTTGAGAGTGATATTGTCGAGGTGCCAAGGCATGTCGCTCTTCAAAGCCTCATCGCAGTCGTCGCAGATGAATTTGAGCACATCCACATAGGAAGCTTTGCGCAGCTGCGAATAGTCGTAGCTGTTGTCGAGAGGCTCGGTGACGATAGGCAGAGCGCCATACCACTTGAGCAACTGGAGATAGAAGAACGCACGGAGGCAGTGAGCCTCACCGGTCCAGATGTTGCGGTTTTCTTCACGAGCCACAGCGGCAGTTGGGATTCGCTGGAGGAAAGTGTTGATGATGCGAATCTGCTGCCAGTAGTGCTGCCAGTATTCACAGTCGAAAGTAGCAGTCCAGTATTTGTCGAGAGGGAAATCGGCTGCACTTGCCTGACCCTTGTAGCAAAGGATAGGGCCGTTGGTGTCGTCGTTTGACCAGCCATCGTCGGTGAGGGCACAGGGATAATTCTGGAACCAGAAGTAGCACACCGACTTTTGAGGGATGTAGTTGAAGCAACTGCTGAAATAGGCTGCGCAGAGGTCGGGGTCGGCAAAAACGTCGTCGATCGACACGCGACCGTCGGGTGTGGCGTCGAGAGCGTCGCTACACGAAGAGAAGGTAGCCAGTGCCGCACAAGCGGCTATGAGAAATTTATGAAGTTTCATTGCTATGTGAATTTGAAGATTTGAGATTAGAAATTCAAATTGACACCAAAGTTGAAGGTGCGCATTGTGGGATAAGTGGTAGGTCCTGATTGCTCAGGGTCGAACGCCTTAGTGCGGAGATGCTGCCAGGTGTAGATGTTTTCACCCGACACATAGAAACGCACGTTGCTTGCACCAATCTTGCGGCTGACTGCATTGGGCAGAGTGTAGCCAAGCTCCATGTTCTTGAGGCGCAAATAAGATGCGTCCATGGTGAAGAAGTCGTTGGCAACGTGAGAAGTTGAGGCGTTGTAGGAGAGTCGTGGATAGGAAATCTCCTCGCCGGCAGCGTAACGCTCAGCCGACCAACGGGCGAAGTGCATATCGCTGTAGGACTTAGGACCTGCCGATTCGTCGATACCCCATCCGGCGTAGAGCTTGGAGTATTTGCCCACACCTTGCAGCATCATAGAGAAGTCGAAGCCCTTGAAGTTGACCCCGAGGTTGATACCGTAGGTGATTTTCGGGAGCATCGAAGAGTAGCCGATAGGAGCGAGGTCGCGCTCATCGATTACACCGTCGCCACTGAGGTCTTGATAGATGAAATCGCCGGGCTTTGGAATACCGATGTTGTAGGTGAGACCGCTCTTGGCGATGCTTTCGTCGCTGTAGAAGAATCCAGAGCCGTCACGACCGTGCTCAAGGTCCTTGGAGTAGTCGATGCGGTAACCCCAGCACTGACCGAGGGCGAAGCCGGTGGCGCGATAGTTGAAGGCGTAGTCTTCGCCGAGAGGCGCTTCATCGACATATTTCACGATATTTGAAGTGTAGGCGAAATTACCGCCAAAGTTGATTACGAGCGAGTTGCCGAGGTCTTTGCGGAAGTTTGCGCTGATTTCAAAGCCTTGGTTATCGACCTTACCCATATTGACCAGACGGAGAGCACTCGATTGCAGACCTTGCACGTCGGGGACAGTGCCGCGGTTGATGAGGATGTTGCTGCGCTTCTCGCGGAAGTAGTCAACAGAGAGGTTGAGCATATCGTGGAAGAAGCCCAAATCGACACCATAATTCTGCTTCCAGGCAGTTTCCCAGGTGATGTCGGGGTTTCCGAGGTAGGCTTCGGTGATTTTCACGCCGTCGATGATGCTCGGCACATTCTCGTGAAGTGCACCAGTGCCGGTCTTGCTGATGTTGTCGAGATATAGGAAACGGTAACCGCCGAAAGAGTCGTTACCCACCTTACCATAAGAGAGGCGAAGCTTGAGGTTGTTGAGAATTTCCTGTTGTTTCATGAAAGCCTCGTTAGATACAACCCAACCAAGCGACCAAGCAGGGAAGAAACCGAAGCGCTTGCTTGGAGCGAACTGCTCGGAGCCATTGTAGCCGGCGTTGAACTCGGCGAGATAGCGGCTATCGAAGGCGTAGGTGAGTCGGCCAGCCACACCAATCACATTGAATGGGAGATATTTTGCCTGATAACCTTCGTCTTCGCGAGCTTCCTTCATGTCGCGCTGAGCAAGAACCATAGCTCCCACGGCGTGCTTGTCGGCGAAAGTGCGGTTGTAGTTGAGCTGAGCCTGCATATTGAGGAACCAGCCGCTTGATACGCCGCGGCTCACAGAGAGCAGACCGTCGGTGTCGTCGTCGCCATCGTAGAGGAAGTAGGGAATTGGGTGAGACGGGTCGTTGCGCTCATACTTGTAGATGGTGAACGACTTGCTGCCGGTGGTGGTGTTGATGGAGCGCGACTGGAACGACAGCTGCCCCTTCACAGAGAGACCTTGTGTGATGAAGCCGAGGTCGATATTGAGGTTACCGGTGACATCGACACCCGAGCGCGTTTCGAGCTGGTAGCCCGAGCGGTTGATGTGACCGTAGGCGGGCTGAGCAGCGTTGATCGACGACAGGAACACCTGGTCGGGGCGCACGGGGCGATAAACCTGACCGTCATAAACGTCGAACCCTTCGACAGTGACCGGACCGGGCGAAGTGGGACGAGCCGAAAGAGCATCGGCATAGATCACGTTCTTCAATCCGTTGGTACCATTGACTTTCTCAATGAAGCTTGACACATCGAGAGATGCTTTCACGCGGCTTGAGAAGTCGTAGTCGATATTAGAGCGGAAGTTGTAGCGGTTGAGAGTAGATTGAGGGTCGTAACCGAGTTTGTTTTTGCTCTCGGTGTTGTACATACCACCCTGATAGAGATAACCGGCATTAACGAAGAAACGCAAGCGGTCGGTACCACCGCTCACATTGACGTTGCCGCGCACCATGTAGGACGTGCTCTTGAAGATGATGTCGCGCCAGTAGTTGTCGGGGTACCAATAGCGAGTGGCGAAGTCGGTGGGTCCACCGTTTTTCCAGGAGTCGAATATTGCGACTTCATCATCGGTAAACTCGGGAGCAACGCCGTCGTTGACGCAAGCTTCATTGAGGAGGCGGACATAGTCCCAAGAGTGAACGCGCATGGGAGTGCGGGCGAATTGCTGCAAGCTGAATTGCACCGAAGGCTGCACTTCGAGCTTACCGCTGCTACCGCGCTTGGTGGTGATAAGGATAACACCGTTTGCACCGCGTACACCGAATACGGCAGTAGCGGAGGCGTCTTTGAGCACCGAGACGGTTTCGATTTCGTTAGGGTCGATTTCGCGGATTGTGTTACGGGGAACACCGTCAACGAGAATAAGAGGCGAGGTACCATTTGTGGTGGCGGCACCACGAAGGAACATGGTAACATCGTCGCGACCCGGCTCACCCGAAGTCTGGATAGTGGTCAATCCCGGGAGCTTACCGGCGAGAGTAGCGCCGAGGTTAGGAGCCGAGCTTTTGAGAATTTCCTTGTTGCTGATGGCAGCAACCGCACCGGTCACGGTGACTTTCTTTTGCTTGCCATAGGCAACCACAACCACCTCGTCGAGGTTTTGAGAAGTTTCTTTCATCACCACGCGCATGTTTCGGCTTGCATCGAGGGTGGAGGTGAGAAAACCCACATAGGTGAATTGCAACTGAGATTTGAGGTTAGGGACTACGATAGAGAAACGGCCGTCGATATCGGTAGCCGTACCCACGTTAGTTTTTTTCACAAGCACGCTCACACCAATGAGGGGAGAGTCGTTTTCATCGACTACCACACCGCTCACAGTAACATCCGCCCAAGCTATCAGGGGCAGGCCGACAAGCGCCAGAGCGAGAGCCCAAGCCCTGAAAGAGGAACGGCGAGCACGGTTTGTCGTCGTCGTTGTTTTACAGGATTTAAACAGGTACATAATTTTTATTTTAGTTTTTAGATTTTGCATAAAATTGAGTATGCAAAGGAAACTAAAATAAATCAAGGGCGATTTGTCGCATGTTCCGATTTTTTATAGATATGTTTCAAATGCACCATCTGACACAAATGTGCAAAAAACGCCATTTCACTTATTCTGAGCGAGATAGTCCTTTGGCGACACTCCAAAATGCTTTTTGAAGCAAGAAGAGAAGTGCGACTGAGTACCGAATCCGGTCATTTCGCCGATTTCGCCGATTTGGTATTCACGGCGCTTGAGGAGCTCGGCGGCACGGTTGAGTCGATAGAGGCGCAAGAAGTCGTTAGGCGTCATGCCGGTGAGTGATTTCACCTTGCGATAGAAGTTGGTTCGGGAGAAACCGAGTTCGCGGCCGAGGAGACTCACGTTGAGCTCAGAGTCGGAGATGTTTTCAGCGATGTAGGTGTTGAGGCGTTCAAGGAAACGCTGGTCGAGAGGGCTAAGCTCGCTGTTGATGTCGTGGAGCTCGTTCTCGGTATTGGCGTAGTCGGTACCGGCAATTCGTGCAATAACGTCGTGACGGTGCTCGGTGCGAGAGAGCAGACGCTCAACCATAGCGATTAGCAAATCGTGATTGAAAGGTTTGCTGATGTAGAGGTCGGCGCCCAGCTTGAAACCCTTGATGCGGTCGTCGTCGAGAGTTTTAGCGGTGAGGAGGATAATCGGGATGTGGCACAGCTCCTTGTCGGTGCGAATTGTGCGACACAGCTCGAATCCGTCCATTCGAGGCATCATCACGTCGGAGATTATCAGATCGGGCTCTTCGGTTTTGAGTTTTTCCATAGCATCGATGCCATCGGAAGCTGTTTTCACCTCGTAGGTAGCGAGCAGGTCGGAAAGCAATTCAGCCATGTCGGGGTTGTCTTCCACCACAAGGATTTTATGCTTGGAGCTCGTTTCGGGCAGAGTGAGTTCTGTTTCGGTCTCGGAGTGGGTTTCGGGGGTGTCGATGTCGGTAACATCGGCAAACTCGTCGGGAGTGTAGCGGTTTTCGTCGATAGGAATAGAAATATTGAACGACATACCTCCGCTTTTGAGGTTGCTTGCAGCGATAGAGCCTTTGTGGTTTTCCACGAGGTGCTTCACATAGTTTAGTCCGATTCCGTAACCCGAGGGTTGCGACTTCTGCTTACCGACGAATCGCTTGAAGCGGTCGAAAATGCTAGGCAAGGCAGCGCTGTCAACACCGTTGCCATTGTCGCTCACGGTGATGTGGAGGCAGTTGCCGCCATTAGCATCTTTGGCGAGAGCTACATCGATGGTGACTTTTCCACCGATAGGGGCATATTTTATGGAGTTGATGAGGAGATTATTGATGATTTTGTCGATTTTGTCGTAGTCGTAGAGGATTGTGAGAGTTGAGAAATCGGAATTTAGAGTGATTTCGATGTTTTTCTCGGCGGCATAGAACTTGAAGATGCTCACGATGTCGGAGATTTGTGCGATGCAGTCGTGTCGCGACACTTTCAGTTCGAGAGTGTCGTTCTTGATTTTTCCGTAGTCGAGGATTTGATTTACGAGGCGCAGCAGACGCTCGGTGTTGCGGTTGATGAGCGAGATGAGCGAAACGCTCTCGGGATTGACGATGCTCTTGTCGTTCATTAGGAGCTTCACGGGGTTGTAGATGAGGGTGAGCGGAGTGCGGAGCTCGTGGCTGATGTTGGTGAAGAAGTTCACCTTCATTTGAGCGAGGTCTTTTTCGCGTCGCATTTCGTTCTGAGCGAGGAGAGCACGCTCTTTGCGCAGCTTGCGACGCAACATTATCTTGTTGAGCACCAGGAGGCATCCCGTGGCAATAGCTATATAGATGAGTATGGCGAGTGGGTGCATCCAGGGGCTTGGAAGGACGTTGATGGTGAGGAGGCGTATTTCGGGCTCCCATTCACCGGAACCATTGCGCACTTTCACCATGAATTGGTAGGTTCCGGAATTGAGATTGGAGTAGCTTGCGCGTGTGATGTCGCCCGAATAGTTCCAATCGAGGTCGATACCATCGAGGCGATAGGCATATTCGAGGTTTTTTGGGGTGTCGTAGCAGATACCGATGAAGTCGAGGCTCAGCATGTTTTGGCTGTGTCTGAGCGAGATTTCACTTGTGCGTGATATGTGCTTAGAGAGAATGGCGTTGTCGCCGGCGAGGCTGTCGATAGAGATGCTGCGATTCATCACGCGCAAGTCGGTGAGGAGCACCGGTGTGTGATGAACAGCCGAAGAAGTGTGAGCGGGCGAGATTTCGGTGATGCCATGATTTCCGCCGAAGAAAATGTTGCCGTCGATTGTGCACTCCGATTTTTCGTGGAATTGGTCGCCGCCGGTGTCGTCGGCAGAGAGGTAGGAAGTGATTTTGAGAGATTTGCGGTCGATGCGGTAAATGCCATAGCTGCTGCTGAGCCAGTAGTTGCCTTTGTAGTCTTCTTGGATTCCGAGGACGTCGTTGCAGAGGAGCCCTTCTTTGCTGTCGATGTGGCGCAAGGAGCGATTGGCAGTGGAGTAAATCATGAAGCCGTCGCCATAGGAACCTATGAGGATTTCATCGGGTGAAGAAGATGATTTTTTGAGATTGATTACGTTGGCAAAGAGTCGCGAGAAGCGGGTGTCGAAGGTGAGAGAGCGAAGAGTGCGTGTGTCGATAGTGTAGAGGTTGTCGCCAAAAACCGATACGAGCATTTTTTGGGGAGAAAGAGGAATGATACTTGTGATATTAGCCATTTTGCCGCTTGTGGGCTTGATTTTGCTGAAGAGAGTGAGATTGGGGTTGTAGATGAAAATGCCTTCGGTGGAAGATCCTGCCCAGATGCGGCCCGAGTTGTCGGTAGTGAGAGAAACGATGTTTCCCACGTTGTCGAATTTGTGGATAAGCGATGGCTTGCCTGAGGGGCTGGAAATGTCGAACACGGCGAGTGCATTGCCCACGCAAATCCACAGGCGCCCGGCGGCATCGGTCATGAGCGACTGCACAAAGTTGCCCACAGAGCTCATGACGGGAGAATTGGATGCGTTGAACCACTCGATAGAGCCACTCGACTTGGAATAACGTGCGAAGCCATTGTAGCGTGTGCCAATCCAGATGTTGCCGTGAGAGTCGTCGCAGATGCGAGTTACGAAGCAATTGTGTAGAGCTTGCGACAGGCGGCGATTGGAGCCGAAAAGGCGCTCGCGGCGAGTGAGATATTTGATTCCGGCATTGAAGGTGCCAATCCATAGGTTGGTATCTACATCGAGGAATGCACAAGTCATGTCGGTGAAGCGGTTGGATAGCTCGCCGGTGCGGTCAACAACCGAAGTGACGAATGTGTCGGTGTTGAAATCGAATATTTCGGTGAAATTGCGGTCATCGACGAGGATAGCTTTGCGGTCGTCGAGGCACTTGAGATAACGAATCTTGGTGCGGGCGAGCAAGGGAGAGACATCGGCATTGGAGAGAGCGTTGCTGTTAGGGTCGAAGCGGAAAGATCCTTGCGAGGTTCCGAACATCACGTTGTGCGAAATCGGGTCGATGAAAATGCAATTGAGAGCCTGAGCAGGCGGGAAGTCGATGCGGTGCTGCAGATTGAAGTCGGAGTCGAAGCAAAGAGCCTCATTCTCGTCGCATACAATCCAGATGTGTCCGCTCCTGCCGGTTACAACGCTGCGAACCACCTGACCGTCGAGGGGAACGGCTTGTTCGAGCCGGCACTCCGATTCGTTGATGAGATAGATGCCATTGAGGCCGTAGGTGTAAAGTCGGTTTTCAACCTTGAACAATCCGAGGAAGAAGAGGCTTTTCATTCCTGCGACGTTGAAATTGGTGAATTGCCAAGTGTCGAGGTCGAATCGCGATACGCCCCCGCTATTTGCAGTCCATAGCGAAGCGCCATCGAAGAAAAGCCCGTTGACGATGTCGCTTGCGATGCTCTTGGGGTCGCTCTTGTCGTGGAGGAATGTGGTGTAGTTTCGACCGTCGTAACGGCATAAGCCTTTGGCGGTAGCAATCCAAATTAGCCCCTGGCTATCTTGGGCAATATCGTTGACGTGCAAATTGGAAATGCCTGTGCGTATGGCGGGAACAGACGCAACCGACCGCTGAGGCATCAATGCAATAAGCAACAAAAAAATGCAAAGTGAGAATTTCTTCATGATACATTATAGTGATAAATTCACCCAAAGATAGGCATAATTTTGCAGAAAACAGCCATGCGCGGAATGAATTGGAACAAATTAGCAAGATTTTGAAACAATTGTGACATGCGTTGCGCCATGTGTGCAATAAAAGGATACAAATGAAAAAGCCGATGATGGGAAATGGCAGTAATTTTGGCATGGTGAAAAGAATACCATATTGACCACTAAAAATTATGACAAACTTGAAAACTAAGAAACAATTACGGAACATTGCACTCAGCATTGTGATTGCATGCGGAGCTGTAGGATCGGCCTCGGCGGCAACGACAGTGGCTGAAGTGACTACGCATCGGGTGGCGCCTAAACGCTTGGTGTGGGTTTCGGACTCAACGGGGAAATATGTGAGAAATGCCGAGAATATGCTTAAGTCGTTCAGCGGACAAGTGTCGGTAGCCGACACGGTGTGCGCCACAATGCGAAGCGACAAAGACCACACGGCATCGTTGCTCATCGACTTTGGAGAGGAGATGAATGGCGGAGTGGTGATATACTCGCCGATACGCGACGAGCAAAAACCGGTGAAGCTGCACTTGTGCTTCGGTGAGAGTGTGAGTGAGGCAATGAGCCGAGTGGGAGAAAAGGGCGCTACCAACGACCATGCAATGCGCGATCTCGACGTAGAGGCGCCATGGCTTGGCTCGATTAAGGTGGGTGACACCGGATTCCGCTTCGTGCGTATCGACCTGTGCGACCACGATGTGAACTACCGCCTGAAGACAGTGGAGGCTGAGAGCCGCTACCGCGATATTGACCCGGTGGGAAGCTTTGAGAGCGACAACGCATTGCTTAACAAGATATGGGAAGTGGGAGCACACACGGTGCACCTGTGTATGCAAGAATATCTGTGGGACGGCGTGAAGCGCGACCGCCTTGTGTGGATGGGCGACATGCACCCCGAGGTAGCGACAGTGAACGCAGTGTTTGGAGCTGATGCCACTGTGAAACGCACACTCGACTTTGCCCGCGACGACACACCGCTACCCGGGTGGATGAACGGCATGTGCAGCTACTCGCTGTGGTGGATAATCGTTCATCGCGACCTGTATAATTATAGCCGCGATCTCGGCTATTTGCACGAACAGCAGGAATATCTGCGTGGCTTGGTGGCACAAATCGACGGAAAAATCGACAAGAACGGACGTGAAAGCCTCGACGGATCGCGATTCCTCGATTGGCCCACCTCGGAATGCCACGACGATATCAACTCGGGAATCCACTCGCTCTGCACCATGGCGATGCAGGCAGCAGCCGAGATGGCAGTGGTGCTCGGAGATGCAGAACTGGAGAAGACGGCAAAGAATGCAGTGGCACGACTGCGCAAAGTGCAATATCCGGTGACGGTGTGCAAGCAGACAGCAGCTCTTGCCGTGATTTCAGGAATATGCAGCGACACAGACAAAGCCGTGAAGATGATACTCAACGACGGACCGCAGAATTTCTCGACATTCTATGGCTATTATATGATTGAAGCACTTGCAAAAGCAGGGAAATATGAGGAAGCAGTGAAGATAATTGAGCAATATTGGGGCAAGATGCTGGAGCTTGGAGCTACCACATTCTGGGAAAACCTCGACTGGAGCGACACTGCCAACGCCTCGCGCATCGATGAGATAGTGCCTGCCGGAAAGACCGACATTCATGCCGACTGTGGAGCCTATTGCTACAAGGGGCTGCGCATGAGTTTGTGTCACGGCTGGGCATCGGGACCAACCCCTTGGCTCACCCGCCACATATTAGGAATAGAGCCAATTCAGAGCCCGCTTGTGAAATATTCCATCACCCCACACCTGGTGGGATGCACCCGTGCCAAAGGCTCGCTGCCCACTCCACTCGGAGCAATCAGCGTGAGTCACCGCCGCCTTGCCAACGGAAAGATAGTGAGCGAAGTGAGTGCACCTAAAGGCGTGATTATAGAGGCACATGGCACCGAGATGAAACTCAAGAGATACTAAAAATTAACATAACAAACATACAATATTATAACTATTCGATTAACTAAACCATTTATCGTATGAAAAAAATCAGTACATTGCTTTGCGCACTTGTATGCTTGGTGGCATTGGCGCAAACAACAGTGAGCAGTGTTTTCCAGAACAATGGAACAACACAGCCGAATCCTGAAAGTGGCGCAGTCACTCCGAAGGATGGAGAAACTACATTCCCTACCATCTGGCTTCTTGGTGAGATGGGACTTGACGGCGAGACTATGGACCCCGACTTTCAGGTGGGCTATCGTCCCGACGTAGGTATCAAGATGGAAACTACCGACGGTGTGGTTTATACCACAACAGTAAATTTCTGGAGCATCAATGGTGCACCAACCCACCACTTCGGATTCTGCAAGAAAGAGACCCTTGCCGATGACCCAACACGCTGGGACCAGATTGCCGAATATCGCTTCGGTGCCGCTGTGCCCAACACCACTGTTGTATGGGGCAAGGAATTGGCAACAGGTGAGTTGCTCGATTCGAAGGAGAATTTCTTCTGGATTGCAACCGGTATGTACAACCTTACACTCAACGTGGAGACAAAGACTCTGGTTTGTGTGCCGACAACTGAATACACCCATGTGTATGTGATGGGCGACGGCGTTAAGGACCAAGTGAATGCAGCCAACGTAGGTGAAGAGCTTGAAACAGCCGATGGCGTAAACTTCAAGAAAGAAGTGGTATTTGACTCTAAGGGAGCAGAAACAGCATCGTTCACATTCTCGAACAAGCTTGCTGAGACTGCCGACGGCTGGGAATCGATTGCAGCCGACCGCTTCGGAGCACCCGAGCCTAACACTCCGGTGACACTGAAGGTGGAGGTAGAGCTTGGCGCACAGGGCGACAGCAAGGACAATGCCTACACAATTGCTTCGGGAACATATGAAATCAACGTGAATATGCAGACCCGCACAATGACCGTGAATCCTCACAAGTTCCCGCCGATCTATGTGATGGGACAAGTGAACGGACAAGGATGGAATGCCGACCAGGGTACATTGATGGATACTGAAGATGGTGTGATCTATACACTTACCGCACAATTTGAGCAGGCCGGCCAGCCAGAAGCAACATTTGCATTCACAACTGCACTTGGTGGTGATGCCACAATGTGGGAGCAAATTAAGGACTGCCGCTTCGGTAACGCACAGGGCGGACTTGAGCCAATCCTCTTCGGCAAAGCACACGCACTCGGAGCACCTTTTGCAAGTAAGGAAGACTGGTTCTCAGTTCCGACAGGAAAATACACCCTCACACTCGACAAGAGCAAGAACACAATCGTGATGATGCCAACCGACCGTGAGCTTGAGCACCTCTACATCATGGGACAATTGGCAAAGATTGATGCCAACGGCGACAAGAAGTTCCAAGTGTGGGCAGCCGACCAAGGAACAGAGCTTTACACACACGACTTCACCAACTATGTAGGTTCAGTAACATTTGAGGACGACGTAACAAGCCCGAAGGTAACATTCGGCTTCACTACAAAACTTGCTGAGAACTTCACACTTTGGGGTGACATTGCAAACAACCGCTTCGGTGCATTGAATCCTAACACTGAGGTTGTTATCGACGAGGTAATGCAGTGTGGTAATTATCTTGAATCGAAGGAGAACTTCTTCGTGATTCCGATGGGCAAATATGACGTATCGGTAAATCTTGAGAACCGCACAATGCTCGTGACCAAGACACCGTTTGAGAAGGTTTATGTGATGGGTGGTGTATCGACCCGCAATGAAGACGGCACAATCAACCACTTGCCGGTATGGCCAAACGTAGGTATCGAACTTGCAACTGAGGACGGTGTGACCTACACAGGCGACGTGCTTGTGGAGAATGAGTGGAACAACGCATTCAGCAACATCTTCTTCAGCACCAAGCTTGCCGGTGACCCATTTAGCTGGGGTGCAATCGCTGCAAGCCGCTTCGGAGCAATCAACAATGGTGACTATCTGCCACACAACGAGCCGGTTCAGCTTGGCGACTTCCAGGTATCGGCAGAGAATATGGCACAGGTACGCCGCGGTGAATACACCTTCACAATGAATCTGCCCGAGCGCAAGCTCACCTTGACACCGAAGAATCCGGTTGCAGTGTATGTGATCGGAACAACTGAGGGCAAGGAATTCGTAGCCAACGATGGCGTTCAGATCCTCTCTAACGACTATGGTAAGACCTATGCAAGCACTGAGAAGATTACATTCAACACAGATGAGCCTCAGTTTGTAATCTCGGACAAGCTTGGTGCCGACAGTGAAGACTGGATTTCGATTGAGCCTTATGTATTTGGTCCGGCAGAGGATATGACAGCAATCACCCTTGATGTCGATAACGCAATTACAGCAAGCACCAATATGTGGACAGTAGCAGCAGGATCATACTATGTAACTGTTGATGTAGTAGCCAACACCATCAAGCTCTCAGCCGAATCGGGTGTAGAGGTTGCTGATGCAGCCGTAGCAAGCAAGGCTATTGCATATCCTACCGTAACAACAGGTGAGGTGAACGTTAAGGCTAATGAAATTGCAACAGTAGAGGTTTACAACCTTGCAGGCGCACTCGTGAAGACCGTTAAGGGCAACGGCGAGAGCGTAGTAAGCGTTGACCTTGCAGGCCAGGCAAGCGGTGTGTATATGCTCCGCATCAATGGCACTCAGGTTGCGAAAGTAATCAAGAAGTAAATTAGTAAGTGATTGAGTAATGAATGAGTTGCGGCTTTGTGGCAATAAAAAAGCCACAAAGCCGCTTTTTTTCACGACGAAAAAATATTATTTTTGTAAAACATAAAATGATAAACCACAAGATATATGTATAACCGACTATTGACAACACTTCTGTGCCTGATTATGCTTGTTGGCGCAGCCAAGGCAACAGGGAGCCTGAAAGATGCCAATGAGAAGCGCATCGATGCGCTAATCAGCCAGATGACACTCGAAGAGAAGGTGCGCTTTTGCTATGGCTGCGACATGGGCTTTGTGGGGCTTGAACGCCTTGGCATACCTGTGGTGCCGTGCTGTGACGGACCGCGTGGTCCGAATGCGAAGACCGGAACCACGGCATTTCCCGGTGGTGTGGCATTTGGTGCCACATGGAATCCCGCCCTTGTGGAGCGTGCCGGAGCCGTGATGGGCGAAGAAACCCGTGCTTGCGGACGCGGAGTGCTGCTTGGCCCGGGCTGCAACATATTGCGCGACCCGCTTGGCGGACGCTTCTTTGAATACTATACCGAAGACCCGCTGCTCAACAGCCTGATAGCAGCCGCACATGTGCGTGGCATACAGAGCCAGGGCGTGGCAGCGTGCATCAAGCACTATGCCTGCAACAACCGCGAGGATAACCGCAACATGTACTTCTCGGTGGTGGATGAGCGCACACTGCACGAAATCTATCTGCCGGCATTCAAGGCAGCCGTAGAAGCTGGCGTGATGACGGTGATGACATCTGCCAATGGTGTGAATTATAACTATGTGAGCGACGACCGCTACTTGCTGAGCGACGTGCTGAAGCAGCAATGGGGCTTCAAGGGATATGTGATGACCGACTGGCTCGGCACCCGCTCGACACACAAGGCAGCATGGGCAGGACTCGATGTGTCGATGCCCGGTGGCGACCACTGCGGATTTGGCACACCGCTGCTGCGAGCAGTGAAGGAAGGCAGCGTTGCCGAAGCTGAGATTGACGACAAGGTGCGCCGCGTGCTGCGAGTGTATGACGCCATAGGAATGCTCGACGGAAGCTACAAGAATCTGCCCGAGGCAAAAATAGCCACTGAGGAGCATTGTGCCACCTCACGCGAAGTGGCAGAGGAAGGAATCGTGCTCTTGAAGAATGAGAACAACTCATTGCCGCTTAATCCAAAGAAGGTGAAGAACATTCTCGTTACCGGACCGAATGCCGACAAGAAGCTGTGTTTGCTGGCAATGGGCGGAAGCTCGTGGGTGCAGGCACCATATGAAATCACCGTGCTCGATGGCTTGCGCCGTGCCTTTGGTGAGAGCAAGATTACCTACATTTCGTCGGACGACCTGGGAGGTTTCGGACTGATACCCAACGATATGCTCAAAGCCGATGACACCACTGCAGGCGTGAATGCCCGCTACTATCGCCACGGCTCAAATGACCCTGTGGTGACCAAGGTGGTGGAAAATGTGGACTATATGTGGGAGATGAAGTCGCCGGTGGCAGAAATCAAGGTGGAAGACTTCCGCGAGGCACGCTTCGATACCTGGATTCATGCCAAAGAAGACGGCAAATATACTTTGAAGTTTATCACCGGCGGAGGCTCGCTGCTTGCTTATAACAACGAGTGGGCAGGAGCGCCCATCGTGATACAGCCCTCAAACCGCGGTGGCGTGGTGACAGCCAACATCGAGATACGCAAGGGCAATCCTTATCACTTGTGCGTGATTTATTCGCGTGGCATAGGAGATGCAGCATGTCGCATCGAGATAGAGACACCCGAGAGCGATGCTTCGGCACGGCAGATGGCAAAGCTTCGCAAGGCAGCCAAGAAAGCCGATGCAGTGATAGTGGTGGGAGGAATCGACCATAGTATCGACACCGAAGGCCGTGACCGCCAGAGCCTCGACTTCCCGAAGGCGCAAGCGACACTGGTGGAGAACCTCTCGCGCTGCAACAAGAACGTGAGCCTCGTGCTGCTCAACGGTTCGCCGCTTGAGCTTGGCAGCGTGGAGCCGTATGCACAATCGATAGTAGAGGCTTGGTATCCCGGACTTGAGGCAGGTACGGCAGTGGCAAAAGTGCTTACCGGCAAGATTGACCCATCGGGACGTCTGCCGTTCACTTGGGCGAAGACGCTTGCCGACTATCCATCGCGCAAGGCATATCAAGACCTCGACCACGTGCTCTACACCGACAGCCTGAATGTGGGCTACCGCTACTTCGACCGCAATGCAGAGGCTGTGATGTATCCCTTTGGCTACGGACTAAGCTACACCACATTTGCATATAGCGACATGCAAGTGAGCCGCACCGCAGCCAATGAGGTGAAGTGCACACTGAAGGTGACCAACACCGGCAAGCGCGACGGCGTGGAGGTGGTGCAGCTATATGTCAGCCCCATCGACCCTGCAGTGGCACGTCCGCAGCACGAGTTGAAAGCATTTGAGAAGGTGTGGCTGAAGAGCGGCGAGACACGCGAGGTGACATTCACACTTGGCTGTGATGCCTTCTCCTTCTATGATGTTACACGTGGAGGCTGGAGATTCGACCCATGCCGTTACAACATTGAGGCAGGAAGCAACACCACAGCCATACATCAGCGCAAGGAAATCAACTTGAAATAAAGCGGATATGGGTATAAATAGAATAATTTGCCGCATGGCAAGCCCACTCATTCTTGTGGTAGCAAGTGTGTGGGCTTTGCCGTGCCCGGCACAAAGCGATGAAGCAAAGATGAACCGCTTTATCGACGAGTTGATGAAGAAAATGACACTTGCCGAGAAGATTGGTCAGCTGAATCTTGGTGCCGGAGGCAACCCGGTTGTTCTCAACAGCAATATCGGGCTTGAAGAGTCGGTGGCACAAGGATTTGTGAGTTCGTGTGCCGGAGCCGACGAGAAACTGCAACGGCTTGCTGTGGAGAAATCGCGCCTTGGCATACCGCTGCTTTTCGGACTCGATGTGATTCACGGCTTCAGCACCACTTTCCCTATTCCACTCGGCACTTCAACAAGTTGGAACCTTGAGCTGATAGAGCGTGCAGCACAGATAGCAGCAAAAGAGGCAACATCGCTTGGTGTGAGCTGGACGTGGTCGCCAATGGTGGATATAGCCCGCGATCCGCGATGGGGACGTGTGGCTGAGGGAGCCGGCGAAGACCCGTATCTGGGCAGCTGCATAGCACAGGCAATGGTTCGGGGCTATCAGGGCAAGGACCTTGGCAGCGACTCCACGTTGCTGGCATGTTTCAAGCATTATGCGCTCTATGGAGCAGCCGAGGGTGGACGTGACTATAACACTGTGGATATGAGCCGCTGGCAAATGCACAATTTCTATCTGCCACCTTACAAGGCGGCTGTAGAAGCCGGATGCGGCACGGGCATGTCGTCGTTTAACGTGGTTGACGGCGTCCCTGCCACGGGCAACAGCTATCTGCTCGATGAAGTGCTACGCCGCCAGTGGGGATTCAAAGGCTTTATGGTGTCGGATGCCAACAGTGTGGCCGAGATAGTGTTTCACCGTGCTGCCGACTCGGAGGGAGCGGCATTAATGGCACTGTCGGCCGGGCTTGACATGGATATGGGCTCGAGCACCTACATTAAGAATCTCGTCAAGCTGCTGAAAGAGAAAAAGGTGACAATGAAGATGATTGACACCTCGGTGCGACGTATTCTTGAAGCCAAATACCGCTTGGGATTATTCGACGACCCATATCGCTACCTGAAGCTGAAAGACGACCCGGAGCGCCAGGCGTGCTTGCTTTGCGACGCACATGTGGCAGTGGCACGCCAATTGGCAGGTGAAAGCATCGTGCTGCTGAAAAATGCCGACGGACTGTTGCCACTGAGCGCATCGCTGAAACGAGTGGCAGTGGTGGGGCCGATAGGCAAAACGCCCGAGCAGCTTTACGGCACATGGAGCACACGCCCCGATGGACGCAAGTCGCACAACATAGCCGAAGCTATGCAACTTGCCCTTGGCGACGGCTGCAAGGTGACATATTCGCAAGGTTGCCACGACACTGAAGGTTATGGCAACTTTTATGACACCGACGGCACTGAGCAATCGGCGGCATTGATAGCCGAAGCAGTGGCAACGGCACAGGATGCCGAAGTGATAGTGGCATGTGTGGGCGAGCAGCCATATTGGTCGGGCGAGGTCTATTCGCGCGTTGATATAGGATTGCCACCCAGCCAAAAGGCATTGCTCAAGGCCCTGAAAGCCACAGGCAAGCCCGTGGTAGTGGTGGTGATGAGCGGACGTCCATTGGTGCTCGCCGATGAAGATTCAGCCTTCGCTACACTCATTGAGGCATGGCATGGAGGCACACAGGCTGCCGACGCCATTGCCGATGTGCTCACAGGCAAGGTGAATCCATCGGCAAAGCTCACAATGACATTCCCACGCTATAAGGGACAGATACCCATCTACTACAACCATCTGCACACCGGCAGAGCTATCGGGGAATACATTCCTGAATCTGCCGTGAGCAAATACATCGACATTCCACTCGACGACAACTCACCGCTCTACCCATTCGGCTACGGACTGAGCTACAACACCTATGAATACTCAAATCTTCGTGCCAGCAAGAGTGAGGCGAAAGGTGAAAAAGATGCCATTGTGGTGAGTATCGATGTGAAAAATGCCGGAACCAGAGATGGAAAAGAAATAGTGCAACTCTATGTTACCGATCTGATAGCTTCAACATCGCGCCCGATACTTGAATTGAAAGGCTTCAAGAAGCTCGATTTCAAGCCCGGAGAAACACGCACGGTTTCGTTCACCATAACTCCCGAACAATTGAAATTCTACAACAGCGACTTGAAATACGACTGGGAAAGCGGTGACTTTGAGATTGCGATAGCTCCCAACTCACGCGACTTGAACAAGCTGAAAATCCACTGGGAGAAATAGCCTCTAAGTCGATTGATAGTGAAACAGCAATGTGCGGACTCCCCGAGAGATTGTTGAGGGGAGTCCGCATTTTTTGTTGACCGGCATGTATGTCATCTGATGGATATAACCATGGGAAGAAGTAATCATTTTAGCTGATAGCCGCTCTATAGTCAGGTAATAAAAAAGTCCTCACACCGATGGGAGATGGTGTGAGGACCAATGTGGTTATGTCGGGTGGAAAAAGCAGTGCTTTCCACCACATTTCATGCTATGAAATCAGAATGTGAACTGCACGCGAGCCTGAACCTGGTGGAAGTTCTTGTCGTAGGGCAAGAAGTCTTTCTTGAGGTTGTGCCAAGTGTAGTTGAGCATCACCTGTGCATACTTGTTGAATGTGTAGTTTACACCGAGAGTAGTGGAGTAGATGTCGCCACCACCCACAGAAGTAGCACCAGTACCAGGCCAGTCTTCCATCCAGCCTGCAGCGTAGTAGTGACCACGGCCGGCGTTGAAATACTCACCGTCGGTGAGGTTGTTGAGAGCGGTGTAGTTGAAGCGAGCAACTACTTCGAGCGACTTGCTGTCGTTGCCGCTGAGCACGGCGTCGTGCTTGTTGTATTTGTAACCACCGCCGAAGATTTGGTAACCAGCTTCAACGTAAGCGCCGTTGAAGTGGTTGGTTTTGAGCTGATTGGCAGTTTCCCACCACTCGATGTCGCCCCAGCCGTCGATGTTGTCCTGTTGAGCGATGAAGATCTTGTAGGAGTCGCGCTTCTTGGTTACGATGCGGTGCTTATACTCAGCACGAGCAAATACCTTATCGTTGAGGTAGAGAGCCTCAGCGCCGAGGTCGATAACGTTGTTGGCCCAAGGAAGCTCGCAGCTTACGAACTGGTCGTCCTCGTCAACGAAAGTTTCGAGCGACTGACCCATGCTGAAGGTCTTTTTGAGCACTGAAGATCCCTTTGTTACCAAGGTTTCGCCACCACCGAGGTGAGCAAAGCGAGCGCTTGCACCCACGTGCCACTTGTCGTTGCCTGTGATGTCGCGATAGAGCCAGCGACCAGCCAGTGTCACACCGTTGAATCCGGCTTCAATCTTGTTGTACTGGTTCTCGGTGAATATGCCCTGATAGAGGAATAGCTTATCGTTGTAGGTCTTGTAGGTGACACCGAGAGCACGGCCTGTACCGAGAGCGTTGCTCATGCCGGCACGGCTGATGAAGTGGTAGCTACCTAGCGAAGTCTGGCGAGCCATCGAGCCTGCGGGGTCGTTGTAGTAACCGGCCTTGATGGCGTGAGTGAGGTTGTCGTCCTTGGTGGAATATTGCAAATAGATGTTCTTCTGCGAGAACTCACCGTTGCCAAAACCGAAATCGGCATAGAAGTACCAGTTTTCGCCATAGCTCATGCTTGTGCGGATACGAGCGTCGGTGATAGCGGCGCCGCTCTGAAGTGGAGTGAAGCTTGTGTGGTAGTAGGCAGCATCGGCCATGAAGCGAGCACCTACGGTGAATTTCACTTGCTTCTCTTTGTTGTCGATATTGAGAGTAGGATCAGAGTCGAAATCCTGGGCAGTGGCAGAGAGAGAGAAAGCAGCCAAAGCCGACATTAAAATATATTTATAGCTTTTCATCACTTATAAAGTTTTTACTAATATAACAATTCTGTGTATTCACTTGTTTCTTCGAAGCCATGTGATTAGTAGCCGAGTTGGTTAAGCAGTTCGCTTGCATCGGGCACAGTAGAAGGAGCCTGGCTGTTGTCGAAGTTCTGACCCGGATGGAATGGGTTGGGGAGCTGAGAGTTGCAACGCATACCATTGTCGATCATATACTTGAGGTTCATTTCGGTGTGGTTGGTGAAGCAACCGTCCATATAGATGGGCCAAGTCTGGCTGTCGCCGGCGAATACGCTGTAAGGAGTCTTCTTCACGGTCACCTTCATGAGGTCGTCGAATTCGGTCTCCCAGCCATAGTTCCAGTAACCCATGTACTTGGTGATTTGAGCCTGAGAGTCGAATGAATAGGGGTGGTTGATCATGCCGGCGCGGCGAACCATGTAGGCTTGCCATGGGCAGTTCATCTCAGGATAGTTGTTGGGGGCACCAGAGATAGCCGGGCCAATGATGTGGCAACCGTGGTCTTGCATAGTCTTGATGAAAGCGGCAACACCTGTCGGGGTGTCATACTTGATGTCGGTAGCATAGTCGCCGGGATAGTCGGTCCAGAGGAGGTAGCAGAAAGGCACGCGACCCTTGAACACCTGGAATGCGCGGTTGGTAGCATCGAACGAGAACGACTGGAGGATAACCTTACCATTGGTGTTACCCACGTTCACCTTGCCGTTCTTGTAGAATTGGTTGTTGCTTTCGGGCTTGGTGATGATGTTCCATCCCCACTTGTCGAGCTCTTTATATACGCGAGCTTCCATGTCTTTAGGCTGAGCCCAGCTTTCTTTAAACTCGATGTAGATACCGGGGCGGTTTCCGCTGTCCTTATCGTCGGCAACATAGGCGTTGCTGAAGTCGTAAACGAGGAAGTCCATGTAGCGGGCCTGAGCGGTCCAAATGGTGCCTTCAACCTCGGTAGATGGTGCAGCCGAGCAAATCTCAACGAGAGACTTGCCCTTGAGCTCGTTCTTCACGTGGTAGGGGAGGATGCGGCGACCCTGGGCGTCGCGGTTGAGTTTTTTACCCTCGGCGTAAGCAATCTGGTCGGCAAGAGCGCTGATGTAGAGACCGTTGGTGTAAACCACCTGAGCGTTCTTGTTGACGCGCCAAGCATCGAGAGTCTCCTGGAGAGGATTATTGGTAGAGCCGAAGCTTGCGCGAGCCTGCTCGAGGTTGTCCTCGTTGAACCAGCTACCGGCGTCGAGCATAAGGAGCTCGGCATAGTAGTAGTTGCGTGGATAGTAGCTGTAGTAGTTGCCGAGGTCGTTGTTGTACTGCTCGTTGATGTCGGCCTCAGAGAAGTTACAAGGAGTACCGTCCTCATATGTGAGAGAGCGATAGAAAGCCTTGCGGATGTCGGGAACTTGGTCGCTGAATACGCTCTGGATGTTGGTGGTGCGCTTCAGGTTGTCGTCGTGGAGCGAAAGCACCACACCGTCTTTAGTGGCTTGGAGGTCCGACTCAAGGTAGTCGGCACCCATGTCGCGAGCCCAACGCCAAGAAGCCTCAGTCTCCTCGGGAGTCCAATAAGTGCTACCACGGTGAGCGATAACAGCATAGAGGGGGACATAATCACGAACTTTAGCAAGCTCCGAGTTCAATACCTGAACATCGACCTTCTTGGCTTGAGCATTGTAATCGACAAACTGCTGTTCGTCGGAACAAGAAGTCATGGCTGCTGCGGCTAAAAGACCGATAGCACCAATTCTCAGATAATTTTTAATCATAAGAGTCGTAATGATTAGAGTTAGTAATAAGTATGGTTTAAAATTTGGGTAATATGTTAAATTTATGCTAATTTTTATATCTCTGTTTCTTCTCAATATTGCTGTTTTTGGCTTGTGAATGAGTTTCGTTTTGCCAATTTTGCTATCGGTGCCTTGATTTAT
>JBJFEF010000309.1:14243-17328 GCA_051890435.1 Muribaculaceae bacterium | reverse complement strand
GTGTAGCTGTGCTTGCCACGGCTCATCATGGCTGCAAACACTCCATGCTCCGATTTCACCTCCACACCATCGATAAACACGCTTGCATTGTCGGGGTTGTGGCTGAGTACCACCATCTGAGTGTTAGTTGTGCCTGCGGTAGCAGTTTCTTGAGCCGAATAGGTCTTCAGTCGCAACTCATACACTGTTCCCTCGTCGATGGGTGCTTCATATTGATACACCAGCGTGTAGAATCCCTCGTGCGAGAGCGAGAGGCTGCGTGCACCATAGGGCACATAAATCCACACTTCGCCCTGGTGCTGCTCTTTCTTCACAATGCCGAGAGCATCGGCACGAAATTCAATATCCTTCAAGTCGGTGACCACACGGATAAGGGCGCATAGCTTTCCCTCATCATTGTCGCGCACGGGCTTGGTGATGCGAGCCATCATGTCGTTGTCGAGGCGCGTGAATCGAGCCACGTCCATAGTTGATTGAGCTTGCGTAGCAATAGATGCAATCGAGGCTACAATCACGGTCAGAATTAATAATAGTTTTCTCATATCCTGTTAAATTATGGTTTGATATATCCTTATTCCATTTTCTGCAAGCTTAGAGCTGAAAATCTTGTATGCCTATTCTACCATCGCGAACGTTAGGGTCTTTATCGGGCTGCCATGTGCGCACGTGTATCAACGGCTCTTGCCGGTTCTTGAAGTCGATAAGCAAGAACAAATACCCCGAGTCGCCGTAGGTCGATGAATAGTAGTCTTGCTTTATCTGAATGCCATACACGTCGGGATTCGACGAAGATCGGCGCACGATGTTGTCGGCAAAGTGAATATTTACGTATTCATTGCTGCCAAAGCACTTTTCAAGATTATTCATATATTGCTCCTTCGATTGGCGGGTATATTTCACGAGCTTCACATTGCCCGGACGTATTTCCTTTGAGCCGTTGCTTTTCACCACCTTTCCGGTGATGATGAGGGCATCATTAGAGAATATCGTCCGCAGATAGTCGATGCGCTTGAGCGCATAGGCAGTCTTGTAGCTCTCAAGGAAGCCGATCATCATCTGCCGGTCGGCGATGTTCCACAAGTCACGCCCCATAATGTCGGCAACGGCTTTCTTGCCGAGTGCAAACGCCACTTCACTCACTTTCCCATCTTTTGTGAAGTGAAACACCACATCTTCCACAAAGGTGCGTCGGTTTCCTGAGAAAGTGAAGCTCATGGGAATGCTGCGACAAATCACTTCATCATCGGTTTCGGTAATTTCAAGCACCGGAGCACGCAGAATTTTTGCGTTGCCATAATGCACAAGCCGGGTAAACATATCATAGCCCTCATCGGTGAAGCAATCGCGTGCATCACTCCACCTGCGCTGCCTTATGGCTAGCTCAATGCGCCTCATGGCATCAAGATATGGGCTTTTGGCTTGGTCGAAGTTTGCTGTTTGATCGTGTTGAGCTTCAGTAACGATTGAAACCGTAGCGGTCGATGTGTTTGCATTAGCAGCTTTCACGCTCTTGTCACGCTCAATCTTCAATCTTGATGCGCGAAAAGCTACCGGTTCGGTCGTGGTGAGCACATCGCGCAGCTCCACATCATAGTTGGCAACATCTTCACATAGGAAATCGGCACGAATGTCGAGCTTCTGCAGTGAGAAATTGCTCGGAATCACAATGTCGCCCAGTCCATCTTTTGCCGAGCACACATCAGAGCGTTTTGCCCCATCAAAATATGTATAGTTGAAATTCGTTGCAGGAGAACCGTTGTAGCTCACGTTGATTATCACAGTGCGCAAGTCTTCATCATCTTCAATAGATTCTACCTTTAGCGACAATCCGCCAAGAATATCATTCACATTGCGAGTGATGAGAGGCATAAGAAGTTCTTCATCGGTAAATCCGGTCTTTATCATCACGTCAGAGCCGTCGGGAATGCTTCGCAGAAGCATCAGCGAGGCATAGTAGCTTGAGAGTGCATCAGCCACCTTCCCTTCCTTTTCATACTTTTGTGCGTTTGAGGCATATTCGAGCACTTTATTCTTGCGTTGCTCAAATATCTTGTCAAGGTCGCTGCGACGAATGTATCGCAGCACTGTGGCATTAGGCTCATCTTCCACCACCAGTTCCAAGGCATTTTTCAGAGTGGTGCGTGAATAGGTGCGAATTATGTTCTCTATGTGAGCATTATCGCTCACTTTGCCGTCTTTTCGCTCTGATTTGAGCAGATAGTTGAAGTCAGATGCCACACAAGTTGAAATCTGCCCTGCCAAAGCAGCCAGGGCATTGTTGCTCGCCTGCTGCAGAGTGGAGCCATGACCCAATCCGCACAGGTAGTTCTCATCGGCTTGCAGCATCTGTGCTTTCTTCACATTCTCCTTCGATGCCCACGCAAGAGTGCCGCAAAAGCACATCAATAGCAAAAGAAAAAATCTAAAATTCACCATAATTAGCAAAAACCACTAAATTTTATACTTCCATTGTAGCTGGTTTTCTATCTCATGAGTTACAATGTTTTGCACTCGTAGTTTTGCTTCTTATCCTCTATTTCTCGTTCGCTTGATTTCACTCTTGACTAAGCATCTCAAAGTTTTTCATGCCACCTATTAAAAATGCAAATGGCGTGGAACGATGATAGTTTATCACATCAGAGGCATCGCCAAACGCCATTCCGGAAATAAACAGTCCACTCCCACGCCTCATCGTTATTTCAGCACTCCTCCCTCTTGTCGGGGAGTGGAAACGACAAGCATGAGCGTTTTTTCGACTGCTTCATCCATCCGGTAAAATTTGGCGATTTCCTGATGTTGGATTAAGCAAAAAACGCTTCAAAAAATATGTAACGAAAAGCACAGAAAAACGCACTCTTGCACGCCTACTGCACATTCTCTTTGCAAATATAGGCATATTTTTTATTAATTTGAAACTTTTTAGGTCTCTTTTCACAAAAAAACATACCATACCATATTTCTGTCACCACAAAAATATGTGCCAACACTCAACTTCTTAATTATCGGGCAAGAATGCATCACATTCACCGGCCCTATCGCCTACAACTTCGAGCAAGAAGCCACTGAATCTAATCCAAAACACACC
>JBJFEF010000309.1:0-14143 GCA_051890435.1 Muribaculaceae bacterium | reverse complement strand
CAACACCACTTCGCAGCATTTTTTCATAGCCCGGCCCCTCCCATTCCTCTTGATTTTCACAAAAACCGCCCCATTATTCCTCTTGATTTTCTCAAAAATTCCACCATTATTCCTCTTGATTTTCACAAGAACTACCCCATTATTCCTCTTGATTTTCACATTTTTCCTCACAATCGCTTGATTTTCTGCAACTAATGCACTATCTTTGCATCACACATATAAAGCACAAGAATAACTATGTATATTGCCCGACTTATCGACAAGGATTTGATTGAGTGGAAAGAATCTCAGAATCACAAGCCTTTATTGCTGCGAGGTGCCCGGCAAGTGGGCAAATCGAGCACTGTGAGGCATCTCGCATTGCAATTTGATCATTTCATCGAAGTCAATTTTGAACGTCAGCCCGAGCTGAAGGCCCTTTTCCCCGATAATATTGACGTAAAGGATATTGCAAGAAAACTCGGCGGGCTATTCAATACACCGGTAATTCCGGGAAAAACCCTGATATTCCTCGATGAAATTCAATCGTGCAAAAACGCCATCAGAAGCCTTTGGTTCTTCAAGGAAGATTTTCCTGAGCTGCACTTAATTGCAGCAGGCTCGCTGCTCGAGTTCACACTGAAAGATATCCGCTCGTTTGGCGTAGGGCGTGTACGCTCCATGTTTATGCATCCTCTTTCGTTCGATGAGTTTCTTCTTGCCGAGGGCAAGGAATCGTGGCTTAAAGCCAAGCAAAATGCCGATGAATCACATCCTTTGTTCGACGTGATGCACAAAAGCCTTGTTGAAGAATTTCGCAAATTCATGATTATTGGCGGCATGCCGGCAAGTGTGGCTACATGGGTGAATACTCACGACTATCTCGCTTGTGCCGACGAGCAAGAAGATATACAGCAATCCTACTATGATGATTTTGCCAAATACTCTCAAAACATAAATCCGCAATTGCTACGTAACACTTTGCACAGCGTGGTTTCACAAATTGGAGGCAAATTCACATTCAGTAAGGTTGAAGGCGGATATCGGTCGGAAGATGTAAAAAAAGCTCTCGCATTGCTGTGCGATGCGGGAATTATCAAGGAAGTGTCGCATACTGCCGCCAATGGCGTTCCTCTTGGTGCTGAAGTCAACCGCAAATTCAAGAAATACATTTATCTCGACAGCGGTTTGCTACTCCGAATCCTTGACCTTCAGCTTGGTGGCTCTACCGAACTTTTAAAGCTTATCATGATAGGCAGCGACGAAGATCTGGTCAATAAAGGAAGCCTCACCGAAATGATTGTGGGCTGTGAAATGCTCAAATATTCGAGCCGACGTGTTCAGCACGACTTGTTCTATTGGGAAGCCATCGACAATGGAGCAACCTCTGAGGTCGATTACATCACCTCGGTCAATGCTGCAATTCTGCCAATTGAGGTGAAATCGGGCACAAGCGGAAAAATGAAAAGTCTGCGTCTCTTTATGAAAAAGAAGGGCATTACCGATGCTACACGCCTGTCTCTTGAAAATTTCGGGAAGATTGAATACACCGAAAGTGATGGAATGTCCCGTAGAATTCACATTTTGCCTCTCTATGCAGTAGCCAACTTATTAAAATCCGAGGAATATTTGCCGGGATGTGGGGAATAAAGTGTAAATTTGTGGAAATTTAATGTGTTTATTGAATATGAGAACAGTCAATGATGCTCAAATCATCAATTTGCCGAAGATTTTCGACCCTCGCGGAAGCCTCACTGTGGTGGAAGAATTGAAGGAAGTACCTTTCACGATTGCTCGCGCATTCTGGACCTACGATGTCCCGGGTGGCGAAAGCCGCGGCGGTCACGCCCACAAGGAGTTGTGGCAGTTTGTGGTGGCACTCAGCGGCAGCTTCACCGTGAAACTCGACGACGGCACCAATGTGCGCGAGTTTCACTTGAAATATCCCTACCAGGGCTTGCTGCTCGAGCCTACCATCTGGAGCTCGCTCGAAGATTTCTCCTCGGGTGCTGTGGCGCTGGTGCTTTGCTCCGACCGCTACGACCCTGACGACTACATCTACGACTACGACGAATATCTCGAATACCGCAAAAATCTCGCCAACGAAAATGATTAAATATCTCGACTTGAAGGCTGTGACCGCTATGCACGGCGACGAAATTGCCGAGGCTGTGCAGCGTGTGGTTGAAGGTGGCTGGTATCTCCTTGGCGAAGAGGTGCACCGCTTCGAGGAGCAATATGCCGCCTACATCGGCACCCGGCATTGCATCGCTTGCAGCAACGGGCTTGATGCCCTCTATCTCACCCTTCGCGCTTGGAAAGAGCTTGGTGTGCTTGCCGATGGCGACGAAGTGATTGTGCCTGCCAACACCTACATTGCCTCAATCCTTGCCATAACCGACAATAATCTGCGCCCTGTGCTCGTGGAACCTCGCATCGACACCTTGCAAATCGACGATAGCCTCATTGAGCAAGCCATCACTGCCCGCACTCGCGCCATAATGATTGTGCACCTCTATGGCAACTGTGCCTACACCGACCGCATCGGCGACATTGCATCTCGCTATGGACTGAAAATTATCGAAGATAATGCCCAGGCTCACGGTTGCCGCTTCCACAGCAGCCCCAACGCCGACCGCAAGGCTCAAGACCGCCTCACCGGCTCGCTGGGCGACGCCGCTGCACACAGCTTCTATCCGGGCAAGAATCTCGGTGCGCTGGGCGACGCCGGTGCCGTCACCACCGACGACGACCGCCTCGCTGCCGCCATCCGCTCAATTGCCAACTATGGCTCGTCGCGAAAATATGTGTTTCAGTATTGCGGCCGCAACTGCCGTATGGACGAGCTGCAAGCTGCCGCTCTCAGCGTGAAACTCCGCTATCTCGATGCCGACAATACCCGTCGCCGTGAGGTGGCATCACAGCTCATAAGCGGCATCACCAATCCACGCATCACCACTCCGTCGCCCGAGCTGTGGAGCAACGCCGTGTGGCACATATTCCCCATTTTGTGCAGCGATCGCGATGCCTTGCAGCAGCATCTCTCGGAGTGTGGCGTGGCTACTCTCATTCACTACCCTATCCCACCGCACCGCCAGGAATGTTACGCACAGGCACAACTCACTTTGCCTCCAGGCAATCTGCCTATCACCGAGAGGATTCACCGCGAGGAGCTAAGCCTGCCGTGCAACCAGGTGATGACCGATGCCGAAGTGCAACAAGTGATTAGTGCCGTCAACAGCTTCTGAAGCCGTCGGCACACCCTTAGCCAATATTTTTTCTGTGAAAAGCGTGTGGCACATGCCATCACACGCCACGAGAGCCGCCGCAGAGTGACTACTTGATTTTGCCACTTGCAAGAGCAAGCAGATACTGCCCGTAGCTGTTTTTGCTCATAGTAGCAGCTATGGCACTTAGCTGTGCAGCATCAATCCACCCTTTGCGAAACGAAATTTCCTCAAGGGCAGCCACTTGCACCCCTTGCTGGCTCTGAATGGTGTGTATGAAGTTCGATGCCTCAAGCATCGAGTCGGACGTGCCGGTATCGAGCCACGCAAAGCCTCGGCCAAGCGTCTGCACACCCACTCGCCCTTGCTCAAGGAATGTCTGGTTCACCGATGTAATTTCAAGCTCGCCACGAGCCGACGGCTTCACAGCCTTCGCCACCTCAACCACATCGTTGGGATAGAAGTAAAGCCCCGTAACAGCAAAGTCCGACTTCGGCTGCTTGGGCTTCTCCTCGATTGAAACCGCCTTGCCATCGGCATCAAATTCCACCACGCCAAAGCGGTTGGGGTCTTTCACGCGATAGGCAAAGAGAGTGGCTTCGCTGCGCTTCTCGGCAGCCAATCGGGCATCTTCGAGCATTCGGGTGAAGCTCTGCCCGTAGAAGATGTTGTCGCCGAGCACAAGGCACACATCATCGTCGCCAATAAACTCCTCGCCAATGATAAACGCCTGTGCAAGTCCGTCGGGTGAGGGCTGCACGGCAAACGTAAAGTTCACCCCTATCTCCTTTCCGTCGCCAAGCAGCCGGCGGAAAGCCGGAGTGTCCTCAGGCGTGGAAATAATGAGAATGTCGCGTATGCCGGCAAGCATAAGCACCGATATGGGATAATACACCATCGGCTTGTCGTAGATAGGGATAAGTTGTTTCGATGTTCCCTTAGTGCAGGGATAAAGGCGTGTGCCCGATCCTCCTGCCAATACTATTCCTTTCATCATTCAGAGAGTTTATTGTTGTGCGTTGAGTTTTTTGCATCCACTGTTGTGCTTTTGCTGTTTTCCGGAAAATTCACCTGCTTATCCACGCAGAGCAAAAGGCACACTGTCATCGGTTGCCATACATTTCCTCATAGTAGCGCTGATAGTCGCCTGTGAGAACATCGTTCACCCACTCCTGGTTGTCGAGATTCCAGCGAATGGTCTTCTCGATGCCCTCAGTGAACGGTGTTTCGGGATACCAGCCCAGCTTGGTGGCAATCTTTGTGGGGTCGATGGCATAGCGCATATCATGGCCCGGGCGGTCGGCTACATATTCAATCAAATCGTTGCTGACAGCCTCAAACTTACAATGCAAAAGTCGCTGATATTCAGGCTCATCGTGCATTATGCGGGCAATAGTGGCAATGACGAGTCGCACTATATTGATGTTGCTTTCCTCATTGAATCCTCCCACATTATATATTTCGCCCACCTCGCCTTGGCGCAGCACCATATCTATGGCTTTGGCGTGGTCGGCAACGTAGAGCCAGTCGCGCACATTCTCGCCCTTGCCATACACCGGGAGCTTCTTGCCATGCAAGATATTATTGATAATCAGCGGAATGAGCTTCTCGGGGAAGTGATACGGACCATAATTGTTGCTGCATCGGGTGATGTTGATAGGCAGATTATAGGTGTGATAATAAGCCAGTGTGATGAGGTCGGCACTCGTCTTCGACGCCGAGTAGGGCGAGCGAGGCGAAAGCTGCTTGTCTTCGGTGAAAAACGCCTTGCCAAAGGTGGTGATATTGTCACGTCCCTCCACCACACGCTTCACATCGTCGGCAAGGTGCAGCGGCTGCGCAGTGTCGAAGTCCTTGGCAAGCGAGCCATACACCTCATCGGTGGAAATTTGCAGATATTTCTTCCCGGGGCGATAGGTGCAGCGCCCGGTAGCGGCATCCTTGCCGGTGAGCCATGCACGGCGTGCACACTCAAGCATATTCTGCGTGCCCAGGATGTTGGTCTCCAAGAAAAGTCGCGGATTGGTGATACTGCGATCCACATGGCTCTCGGCTGCAAAATTCACCACAAAATCGGGGTCATAGACCTCAAAGATGTTATCAACAAGAGCAGTGTCGTTGATGTCGCCCTTGAAGAATTTCACATTTGGCAGAGCCAATTCAGCCTCAATGGTTTTCAGGTTACCGGCATAGGTGAGAGCATCGAGAATGAGCACACTCACCTCGTCGGCATACTTGCCGAGGATATATTTCACAAAGTTGGCACCAATGAAACCAGCGCCACCCGTCACAAGATAAGTCTTCATTTCAGCGTTCTTGTTATAATAATTTTTCCGAAAGTTACGCATTTATTTCCACATAGCCAAATATCACGCAATTTTCTCTGCACTTCAACCCTAAAAGCATCCATTGCGCCACCCTCCCCCGGATAAATCCTCGCCGAATAACGATAAGCGCTCCCCTATTAACGACTGACACCAAGCCCTATCCATTAAGCACACAAAAAGCCGAAGCTCAGGGCTTCGGCTTTGATATATAGAGTGCGTGGCTGCCATGGATTCGGTGCCACGACAACTTATCTTTTGTTAATGCAATCACTGTTGCTGCCTCGCAATCGGGCGGCGCGGGTGTTGCTGCTACTTTTTGAGTGTAGCCTCCACCTCGGGAGCGATGCCTGCAAGCTCAGGATCAATCATGATGCGACCGCAATATTCGCACACAATCACCTTCTTGTGCATCTTTATCTCCATTTGGCGTTGCGGCGGAATGCGGTTGAAGCAACCACCACAGGCATTACGCTGGATATACACGATGCCAAGTCCGTTGCGTGCATTCTTGCGGATGCGCTTGAATGCTGTGAGAAGGCGCTCATCGTCGAATTTCACCTCGAGCTTCTTGGCTTGTTCACGAAGCTTCTCCTCATCCTGCTTTGTCTCCGAAACGATTTCGTTGAGTTCGCCCTTCTTCTCATCGAGAATATGCTGGCGGTCGGCAAGATGATTGGCTGCAACGTCAACATCGGCGTGCTTCTGCTCGATTTGGCGAGTGAAATCGTTAATCTTCTTCTCGGCAAGCTCAATATTGAGGTGCTGATATTCAATTTCTTTCGAGAGGAAGTCAAACTCGCGGTTGTTGCGCACGTTGTCCTGCTGCTGAGTGTATTTGTCGATAAGTGCAGCCGCCTCATCGATAGCCTTGTGCTGCTCGCGGATACCTTGGTTGAGATTGTCAATCTCGTCCTTGTAGTTCTGGATGCGAGTTTCAAGTCCGGCAATCTCGTCCTCAAGGTCTTGCACCTCGAGAGGAAGCTCGCCGCGGATAATCTTGATGCGGTCGATTTTCGACAGGATAGTCTGAAGTTCGTAAAGTGCTTTCAGACGCTCCTCTACGGTAAGTTCTTTGTCTTGTGTTGTCTTATCAGTAGCCATTGCTTACAAATAATTTATCTGATTTCGTTCTTTCTCTGAATAATAGGCTGCAAAGTTAGGGAATTTTTTCTGAATTATATCAAAAAAAATCTCTTTTGTGAACTGTTCACTCTCATAATGCCCGATATTTGCGATGATTATACGGTGATTGTGCGAGGTGAAGTCGTGATATTTCACATCTCCGGTGATAAACATCTGCGCTCCTGCAGCTATTGCGTCGCCAATGAGCTCGGCTGCACTGCCTCCACAAAATGCCACCCGGCTCACCGGCTGCTCCACATCGGGGCCACTATAGCTGATGGCTCCCACATTGAAGATGCGCTTCACCCGGGCAAGTAGCTCCTTGGCTGGTGTTGGCTCTATGTTGCCCACCACACCAAAGCCCCACGGACTGTCATTGCCAAGGGCAATCACATCAAATGCAGGCTTCTCATAGGGGTGCACACCCAGCATCGCCGCTATCACAGCCTCTTTTCGCCACGACGGCACTATCACCTCCACACGCTCCTCGGGCTCGCGGTGAAGCTGTCCCTCGGCTCCCACAAACGGATTTGCTCCGCTCAACGCGCGGAAGGTGCCCGTGCCCTGCATCGAATAGCTGCACGAGTCGTAGTTGCCTATGTGTCCGGCTCCTGCCTTCCACATCTCCTCTTTCACCGCATCGGCGTGCGCCGTGGGCACGAAAGTGACAATTTTCAGCAGCTTGCCCTCTTGCGGCGCAAGCAGTTGCACATCGCGCAGTCCGAGCTTAGCAGCAGCGTGTGCCGACACTCCACCTCGTGCGCTGTCCATATTGGTGTGGGCTGCATAGAGTGCAATGTCGTGCTTGATAGCCTTTGCCACAATGCGCTCAATGGGCGAGCGGCCGGTGATGCGCTTCAGCCCGCGGAAAATCAGCGGGTGATGCGAAATCACCATATTGGCTCCACGCGCAATTGCCTCATCAAGAATTTCCTCAGTCACATCGATGCACAGCAACGCTGCCGTGGCTTCAGCTTGGGGGTCACCCACCTGAAGCCCGGCATTGTCGTAGCTCTCCTGAAGTGCCAAAGGGGCAAATTCCTCAATGGCGGCTGCTATGTTGCCTATTGTTATCATTCTGTTTTTATCGGTTTGGCATTATTCTTTTCGCCCTGCGGGTGCTTCGTGATGCGTCACTTCTGCTTCAGTGCAGCAAGTCGCTCCTCATCGAGCTTAATGTAAAGCTCCTCAAGCTGTGCATCGTCGATAGTGCCCGGAGCATCGTTCATCATGTCGCGACCCGAGTTGTTCTTCGGGAAGGCGATGGTGTCGCGGATGCTGTCGAGGCCGGCAAGCATCGACACAAAGCGGTCGAAGCCGAATGCAAGTCCTGCATGTGGCGGTGCTCCATATTTGAATGCTTCCATCAAGAAGCCAAACTGGTCTTGAGCTTTCTCCTCAGTGAAACCAAGCAGCTCAAACATCTTGTCCTGGAGTTTCGGGTCGTAGATACGCAAGCTTCCGCCGCCAAGCTCCACGCCATTGATTACCATGTCGTAGGCATTGGCACGCACGTTGCCTGTGTCGCTGTCGAGCATTGGAATATCCTCGTCCTTCGGCTTGGTGAAGGGGTGGTGCATTGCATAGAAGCGCTGTGTCTCCTCATCCCACTCAAACATCGGGAAGTCGATTACCCACAGCGGAGCAAAAGTGTTCTTGTCGCGCAAGCCGAGGCGGTTACCCATCTCAAGGCGCAGCTCATTGAGTGCCTTGCGGGTAGGCATCGTCTTGCCGGCAAGAATGAGCATAAGGTCGCCCGGCTTTGCACCGAAGCGCTCTGCCCACGCCTTCAAGTCGTCCTCGCCATAGAACTTGCCCACACTGCTCTTCACCGAGCCATCAGCCTCAAGCTTAACCCACACGAGACCCTTGGCGCCTATTTGCGGACGCTTCACAAACTCGGTGAGCTCATCAATCTGCTTGCGTGTGTAGCCGGCACATCCCTCGGCACAAATTCCGCCCACGTATTCGGCACTGTCGAACACCACAAAATTCTTGCCTTCGGTGAGGTCTTTAAGCTCCACAAACTTCATTCCAAAGCGGATATCGGGCTTGTCGCTGCCATAATATTTCATTGCATCAGCCCACGTCATGCGCGGGAAGGCATAGTCGAAATCCACGTTGCGCACATACTTGAAGATGTGCTTCACCAGACCCTCAAACATCTGCAGCACGTCCTCTTGCTCCACAAACGACATCTCGCAGTCGATTTGTGTAAACTCAGGCTGGCGGTCGGCACGAAGGTCCTCATCGCGGAAGCACTTCGCAATCTGGAAGTAGCGATCGAAGCCTGCCACCATGAGAAGCTGCTTGTAGAGCTGCGGCGACTGCGGCAGAGCATAGAACTGACCGGGATTCATGCGCGAAGGCACCACAAAGTCGCGGGCACCCTCGGGTGTTGATTTAATCAATATCGGAGTCTCCACCTCAAGGAATCCCTTCTCGTTGAGGTAGCGGCGAAGCTCAAAGCCCATCTTGTGACGGAGCTCAAGGTTGCGACGCACTGCCTGACGGCGCAAGTCGAGGTAGCGATACTGCATACGCAGGTCGTCACCGCCATCGGTGTTATCCTCAATAGTGAACGGCGGAACCTCACTGCGGTTGAGCACAGTAAGCTTGTCGGCAATGATTTCAATCTCGCCCGTAGGTATATTGGCATTCTTGCTTTGGCGCTCAGCCACCTTACCCTCCACCTGAATCACAAACTCGCGGCCCAGATGATTGGCAGCATCGCACAGTGCAGCATCAATTTCGTTGTTAAACACTATCTGAGTGATGCCATAGCGGTCGCGCATATCCACAAACGTCATGCCACCCATCTTGCGGACACGCTGCACCCAGCCTGCCAGCTTCACCACTTCGCCCACATTAGCGATGCGAAGTTCTCCACACGTTTTCGTTCTAAACATAATTACAAAAAATTATGATTTATCTATATTATTGTTTTTTTATTTACATCATTCATCAGGAGGCCCTTAACATATTGCAAAGCCCCCACTTAGCCACAATAGTAAATATTCGTGCAAAATTACGAAAAAATTTGTGCAAATCGAAAGCAAAGCGCCAAAAATTTATTTTTGAAAGCTTTGCTGAGATGCCGCCAAATTTATCCAAAATTTGTGCAAATCGAAAGCAAAGCGTCAAAAATTTATTTTTGAAAGCTTTGCTGAGATGCCGCTTCCACAGGTCCAATTAGTATTATTAGCTACTGCCCTCGCCTATTTGCGCATATATTTCTTGTAGAGAGGCACAAACACTATGATACCCGACGCAACAATGGTGAAAATCACCATGAAGTCGATTTTAGGCGAGCGTGTGAGCAGCAAGCCGCACAGCCCGAGCCACAGTGCTGCAATGAAGCCGAATCTTATTTTTTCTCCTGTAGTCATGATATTTTTTCTTGTTTTGTGAGTTGAAGATGAGTGCAGCTGAAATGCTACTGCCTAAAAGCGAGCAACGCACCTCTCGCATTGCATGTCGGGGAGTGGTGCGTTGCCTGTATGTTGTGTGATTGATAGCGCAGGTGCTGAAGTTACTTCTTCTCCACCTTAGTGTAGCGCTTGTTGAGACCCTCGATAACGTCGTTGGTCACATCATACTTCGAGTCGATATACACAGCCGAAGCCTTGTAGAGGATCACATCGTAACCCTTCTCCTTGGCATACGCCTTGATGAAGTTCTGCACCGAGTCGTTGAGCTGAATTTGATATTGCATCATCTCATTCTGAGCGTCGCGCTGCAGCTTTGCGAGATAAGTCTGTGCATCATTCTGCATCTTGGCGAGGCGGTTCTGGTCGGCGTTGAAGCTTTCCTCAGTGAGATAGCCATTGTTCTTGTATTTGTTTTGGATTTCGTTGCCGAGGCGGTTGATTTCGTTGCCACGCTTCATCTGCTCGTTGTCGAGCTGGTTAGAACGGCGAAGCATAGCCTCGTTGATGTCGATGGCAAGGTTATACTTAGCCATAAGAGTGTCGCCGTCGATGTAGCGGATAACTGCGGCAGCAGGTGCGCCGGCAGCATCAGCAGCAGGTGCAGCTGCTTTGGTTTCCTCGGTTGATTTGTTGCACGATGCAATCGTCATGATTGCCAAAGCCATAAATGCTAACTTGGCAATTTTTTGAATTACTTTCATATCTTTCAATTATATATCAGAGTTTATTATTTCTATTTAGTTATCGCTCGATGCACAGGTGATGTTTCGCTTTCTCAATGCCGGGTTGCCGTGAACGTGAGTATTGGGGAATCTTCCGCCCTTCACGAAGAACACTTTCACGCCCAATAGCACCACTGCGATGCCAAGAAAAACTATTGAAATCACCAAAATTTTCATGTAAACACGATTTTATGGTGCAAATATAGGAAAGGAAAACCGATTTTTTGCGATAACACAAATTTTTTTTGTAACTTAGTGCTCGAATTATGCGTTTTTTTAACACAATTTTCGGTTACGAAAGCTACGATAACAGTTTTACAATATAAATTCATCGATTATGACACTAAAAGAACTTAAGCCGGAATTGATTTTTGGTATTTTCGACGAAATTACCAAAGTTCCGCGCCCATCGAAGAAAGAGGAGAAGATTCGCAAGTTCCTCATTGAATTTGCCGAAAAGAATGGTATTGAATACAAAACCGACGAGATTGGCAATGTGTTGATGCGCAAGGCTGCAACTCCAGGATATGAAAACGCCCCTACCGTGGTGCTGCAAGGCCACATGGACATGGTGTGCGAAAAGAATGGCGACGTAGAGCACGACTTTGAGAACGACCCTATCGAAACCATCGTCGATGGCGAGTGGGTACGCGCCAATGGCACCACTCTCGGTGCCGACAACGGCATAGGCATGGCTGCCGGACTGGCTGTGCTCATGAGCAACGACTTTGAGCACGGTCCTATCGAGGCTCTGTTCACCGTTGATGAGGAGACCGGTCTCACCGGCGCCATGAACCTTGGCAAGAACATGATGACGGGCAAATATCTCCTCAACCTCGACTCTGAAGAGGATGGCGAGATTTGCGTGGGCTGCGCCGGTGGTATCGACACCACTTGCACCTTCACATATGAGCCGGTTGAGGCGCCCAAGGACCTTCACTATGTGAAAATCAACATCAAGAACCTCCAAGGCGGTCACTCGGGCACCGATATCAACATCGGTCGTGCCAGCGCCACAAAGCTCATCGCACGATTCTTGTGGAATGCAGCAAAGAAATTCAACTTCAAGCTCGCCTCAATCAATGGCGGCAACCTGCGCAACGCTATCGCACGCGAGGCAAATGCCGTGATTGGTGTTACCGACTTCGACAAGGAGGCTATCCGCGTGGAGCTAAACCACTTCATTGCCGACGTGCAGAATGAATATAAGCACACCGAGAAGACAATGGAAATCGCTATGGAGAGCGTTGAGACACCGGAATTTGTGATTGATGCAAAAACTGCCGAGTCGCTCGTCACTGCGATGTATGTGTGCCCCCACGGCGTTATCTCTATGAGCCTCGACATCGAGGGATTGGTGGAAACTTCGACCAACCTCGCTGCAGTGAAGATGCTTGAGGGCAACCAAATCCTCGTCACCACTTCGCAGCGCAGCTCGGTGGAGAGCCGCAAATACGACATCGCTTACCGCGTAGAGGCTCTCTTTACTTCGGCAGGCGCCAAAGTTACCCACGGCGACGGATATCCCGGCTGGGCGCCCAACCTGGAGTCGAAGATACTCAAGGTGGCTGTTGAAGCTCACGAGCAGCTCTTCGGCACTAAGCCGGTGTGCAATGCTATCCACGCAGGATTGGAGTGCGGTCTCTTCCTCAAGAACTATCCGCACATGGAGATGATTTCGTTTGGTCCCACATTGCGCAACGTGCACTCACCCAAGGAGGCTATGCACATTCCTGCCGTTGTGAAGTTCTGGGATCTTCTCGTGAAGATTCTCGAAATGATTGCCAAGGCATAAAATCACATGGCATAAACGCCTGATGAAATAGCTTATATCACAAGCAGCCAAGTGCCACATTTCGAGGTGACACGCGGCTGCTTGTGCTTTTTCAGGGGAGACTCTCACCGCAGAAACTTTCATCGGCCTGTTATTTGAATTATTTTTTAGTCATTCTCACTTGATACCATGCGCAAAATTCTATCATCGATAGCTATTGCTGCCGCTACCATTGCACCCTTTGCTCGTGTGAGTGGAGAGGTCATAGCTTTCACGCCACCCGACAGCATCACCATTGCAGGCTCTACCACATCGGGGGCCGAAGCCTACACCGCTGCCGTGTGTGCAGCCATGCAGGAGGCCGCTGCCGACAGCACCGACCGCTACACACGCCTCACCATCGCCGACTATGAGCGCGTTGCCACCGAGCTGGGAATCGAGGTGGCTACCATTCGCGCCGTGAGCGACATCGAAGCAGGAAAGACCCACAAAGGATTTTTTGAGCCGGGGATGCCGGTTATCAACTTCGACCGCACCATTTTCACCACGCGCCTGCGCCGTGCCGGGAAAAATGTGGCACGAGCCCGCAAGCAGCAGCCCGTGGCTTTCGCCAAGCTCAATCTGTCGCGCTATGGCAGCTATGGCAAGGCACAACACGCCCGCCTTGAAAGCGGTATGGCAATCGACAGCGTGATAGCCAAAGAATCCACCTTTTGGGGAATGTTTCAGATAGGAGGCTTCAACTGGCGGCGATGCCAGGTGCAATCAGTCGATGAATTTGCCCGGCTCATGTCGGTGTCAGAGGCAATGCAGCTTGAGCTATTTGCCCGCTTCATGCAATCGACCGGAATGGTGGAACATCTTCGCAAGAAAAACTGGCGAGCCTTCGCCCGAGCCTACAACGGCGCCGGATATGCCCGCAAGGGCTACCACACCCGCCTCGCTGCCGCCTACGCCCGCTACTCCCGCAAATAGCAAAGCAACAACTTTCTCACTACTTTTCCGAGCTTTCACCCTACTATTTTTGCTTCTTACTAAATTCAATTCTTCATCATTTTTCAACAAAATCCACGAAATTATTGCACATTCCGTTGCAAGTTTGTATCTTTGCACAAAATTTCCGGCAGAATCGCTCAAACGAGCGACAACGGCTATCGGAAATATCGCATCACAAAGCCGCACCTTGCGTGTGTGCATAGCGAAATTGCTCTTTGAAGCTGCTCGGATGGTGGAATGGTAGACACGAAGGACTTAAAATCCTTTGGCCATAGCGGCTGTGCGGGTTCAAGTCCCGCTCCGAGTACCACACAGAAAGCCCGCAGAAGGAATCACTTCTGCGGGCTTTCTCTTTGCAATCAGCCACTTGGTTCAAGAATACTTCCTCAATCGTGGATCTGTGTGATTTGCATTACAGTCAGCAAGGCTCAGTAGCAAAATCAGCCAAGGACGAGCGAAAACCTCAGCCCCAGTGCCTCCGCAATCCTGATAAACGTGGATAATTGCATATCAGTTTCGCCTCGTTCAAGAGTTGAGAGATATTCACGTTTTATTCCAATCCTCT
>JBJFEF010000308.1:2785-4675 GCA_051890435.1 Muribaculaceae bacterium | reverse complement strand
AGCATGAGAATGGCAAAGGTGATGAAGATGCTGCGCTGCGCATCGCGGCGGTTGTAGGAGCCAAACAAGATGAACGCCGATGCCAGCATCACCATGCACATGAGCGAGCCTTTGGGGTCGCCTGCCGAGAGATAGGGGTTGGCAGCTTCGAGCAACAGCAGCACCGACACATTGATGGTGGTGACGGAACGAATGAACGAGAATGTCTTGTTGAGAAAATAGAGCAACGCCCCGGTCACAAGAATGCAGCCCACATTGCCAAAGCCCGAAAAGCTGTAGCTCCCGGCGATGAATGATGTCGCCGAGAGCGTGAGAGCTATGGCTGCAATTACCGTAAACAGTAATCCGCCAAGAAATCTATTTATCGATTCGCAACGCACTGCCACGATGATTACTTGAGGTCGAAACCGATGTCGCGACGGAAGTATTTGCCGTCGAAGTTGATGCGACCCACGTTGGCAAACGAAGTGGCAAGCGCCTCGTCTTTTGTGCTGCCGTAGGAGCTTACGGCGATTACGCGTCCGCCCGAGGTTACGAGCTGTCCGTCGTCGGTCACCTTGGTTCCGGCATGGAAGAGGATGCTGCCCTCCACGGTGTCGAGCCCGGTGATGAGTTTTCCCTTGGGATAAGAGCCGGGGTATCCGCCCGACACTGCCATCACCGTCACGGCATAGCGCGGGTCGATGGCAAGCTCACACTCGCCGAGCGACTGTGTGGCAACGCCCTGGAGCAGCTTCACCAGGTCGCTCTCGATGCGCAGCATCACCACCTCGGTTTCGGGGTCGCCCATGCGCACGTTATATTCAATCACCATGGGGTCGCCTCCCACATTGATGAGTCCGAGGAAGATAAATCCGCGGTAGGTGATATTCTCAGCCTTCAGCCCATTCACAGTAGGCTCGATGATGCGTGTGCGCACCTTCTCCATAAATGCCTCATCGGCAAAGCTCACGGGCGACACTGCGCCCATGCCACCGGTGTTGAGTCCGGTGTCGCCCTCGCCTATGCGCTTGTAGTCTTTGGCAACGGGGAGCACCTTGTAGCTGTTGCCATCGGTGAGCACGAATACCGAGCACTCAATGCCGCTTAGAAACTCCTCAATCACCACCGTAGCCGACGAAGCACCAAACATGCCGCCGAGCATCTCGCCCAGCTCGCGCTTTGCCTCATCGAGGGTGGGAAGGATGAGCACTCCCTTGCCGGCTGCAAGTCCGTCGGCCTTGAGCACATAGGGTGCTTTGAGGCTTTCAAGGAAGCTGTAGCCCTCCTCTATGTTGTCCTTTGTCACGCTCAAGTGGCGTGCTGTGGGAATGTTGTGACGATTCATGAACTCCTTGGCGAAGTCCTTGCTTCCCTCAAGGCGTGCACCCTCCTTCGACGGACCGATAACGGGAATCTCGGGAGTCTCAGCCTGGAAATAGTCGTAGATTCCTGCCACGAGCGGGTCTTCATTGCCCACCACCACCATATTCACGCCGTTTTCGAGGGCAAAACGCTTCACGGCATCGAAGTCGAGCGGCGAGAGTGCCACATTGGTGCCATATTGCGAGGTGCCGCCGTTGCCCGGAGCGATGTAGAGGTTGCCACAGAGTTCACTTTGGCTCATCTTCCAAGCGAGAGCCGATTCACGGCCGCCTGAGCCGAGAAGGAGTATGTTGATTTTGTTCATTATTTTTTAATATTTTGGTTATTAATGATGGGTTACTACTAATCGTTGTTGGTCTCGGGAAGGTCTTTGCGGCGCCAACCGTTGCGGCGACCCTTCACTATAGGGCGCTCGGCATCGGCCGAGAGCTTAGGCTCGCGGAAGCGCACCACACGCTTTGAAAATTCCTCATTGTGCACACGCTCGCGCGGCTCATCGCTGCGACGGTCGTCCCACTTGCCACG
>JBJFEF010000308.1:0-2685 GCA_051890435.1 Muribaculaceae bacterium | reverse complement strand
TCGCCACCAAATGGCTTGCGGCGATATTTCTCCTCAAGAGCATTCTTGGGTCGCTCGGCATCAGCCGAACGGCGTGGGCGGCGGTCTTCCTTGAAGGTGGTCACAAACTCGCGGTGGCGATATTCCTGCTTGGCATCCTCGCCACTTAGCTCATCATTTTTCACCGAACGACCCTCCTTGCGGAAGTCGCTGTAAGAGCCGGCAAACAGCACAAACTGGCGCAACTCGCACTCAAGCGAGCCATTGAGCAGCGGATATTTCACCGACGGCTTCAGTCCGATGCTGTCAAACAGCTCATTCTTGTAGCCGATAACCCAAGCGTTGCTGCCCTTGAACACCTTCTTGAAGCGCTCGCCAATAGAGTGGTAGAGTGCCTCCATGTCTTCCACGCTGATGCGCTCGCCATAGGGAGGATTGGTGACCACGATGCAACCCTCGGGGGCTTCGGTGATATTCTGTATTGATTTCACCTCAAGGGTGATGTCGCGTGTGAGCGATGCGCTCTTCACATTGCTCTGCGCTATGGCTATAGCCTTTGGCGAGATGTCGGAGCCATAGATGTGGTGTGTAAATTCGTGCTCACCGCTGTCGTCGTTGTAGATTTCGTCAAACAGCTCGCTGTCGAAGTCGCTCCAGCGCTCAAAGGCGAAGCTGTTGCGATACACACCGGGATAGATGTTGCGGGCAATCATCGCTGCCTCAATGAGGAAAGTGCCCGAGCCGCACATGGGATCGACAAAGTCGCTTTCTCCGCGCCAGCCGGTCATGAGAATGATTCCGGCAGCAAGCACCTCGTTGATGGGAGCCTCGGTCTGTGCCACACGGTAGCCGCGCTTGTGCAGCGACTCGCCCGAGCTGTCGAGCGACAGCGTAATCTCATTGCCCGAGATGTGCACGTCGAACATAAAATCGGCATTGGTGAGGCGAATCGACGGACGGCGCTCATATTTCTCCATGAAGAAATCCACAATGGCGTCCTTCACACGATAGGTAACGAATTTAGAGTGACGGAAGTCGGTTCCAAACACGGTGGAGTCGATCGAGAAGGTGCGGTCGGGGGTCATCACCTTGTCCCAGTCGAATTTCTTCACAGCCTCATAGAGCTCGTCGGCATCGTCGGCATGGAATTTATAGAACGGCTTGAGAATGCGCAGTGCCGTGCGGCAACAGAAGTTGGCACGATAGAGCACAGCCTTGTCGCCCTCAAACGAAACCACACGACGTCCGGTTTCCACATTTTCAGCCCCAATGGCTTTCAACTCGTCGGCAAGCACATTTTCCAGACCCTGGAACGTCTTGGCGACCATTTCAAACTTGTCATTCATCACTCTTGATTCTTAATATGTTGTTTGCTTTAGCTTGTATCAGTTTCTCACCCTCAGCCACATCGGTAGTGACCCAGATGTTACCTCCAATCACGGCATTGCTGCCAATGGTGATGCGGCCCAGAATGGTGGCATTGGAATAAATCACCACATTGTCGCCGATGATGGGGTGGCGGGGTATTCCCTTCACGGGATTGTTGTTCTCGTCGAGGGTGAAGCTCTTGGCACCGAGGGTCACACCCTGATATATCTTCACATTCTCGCCTATGATGGCAGTGGCGCCAATCACCACACCCGTGCCGTGGTCGATGGCAAAATACTTGCCTATGGTGGCTCCGGGGTGAATGTCGATGCCGGTTTCGGAGTGTGCCATCTCGCTGATCATGCGTGGAATCACCGGCACACCCTGCACAAAGAGCTGGTGCGCAATGCGATAGTTGATAATAGCCTTAATGGCTGGATAGCAATAGATTACCTCCTCATAGCTCACTGCGGCAGGGTCGCCGAGATACATAGCCTCAACATCGGTGTGAAGCACCGTGCGAAGCTCGGGGAGATTGGCAATGAAATCGGCTGCCATAGCCTCAGCCTTGAGGCGAAGCGCCTCGACCGAGGCATCAGAGGCAGCACTTGAGGCTTTGCTGCACGAGGGGGCATCGGAGGTGGCACCGACGAGCATGAATCCGGCAAGAATCTGGTTCTCAAGGGCAGCCTTCAGCCGTTCGCACTGCATACCAATCATAAACTCCAGATTGAAACTGTTCACATCGCAGTCGCTGAAAAAGCCCGGGAAAAGCAGAGAGCGTGAGAGATTGATAATCTCGGCGATAATGTTCTGCTGAGGCAGAGGCTCTTTGCTGAGGCGGAGATGGCACATTCGGGCAAGGCTCTCGCCGTTGGCAAGAGCACGCACAGTAGCCTTCATCTGCTCCTCATTCTTATACGTCAGGTTACCCATGTAGAAATACTCAAAATCCTATTTGCGACACGGTCGCAATCAAGTTGCCAAAAATTCAATGAAAAAAACGGAAAATCCCTCCTCGGCATTTCCGCTGCAAAGTTACAACAAATGAGTGGAAAAACAACAAGCTTGATTGATTGTTTTTCCCGAGTGCAGTCATAACTTATCCAAAGTTACAACAAATGAGGCAGAAACGAAAAAGAAAACCCCGTTTTCTTTCTCGGTTATGCCGACAAAGAGGGTGGAGCTACTTGGTGGGGTGCTGGAGGCGGTGGAGCTGGCGGAACTGTGCCACAACAAGCAATATGGTGACTACCGTAGCCATGGCATCGGCTGTGGGGAATGCCGCCCACACGCCATCGAGCCCGAAATAGGGCGGCAAGATGAGCAACATGGGGA
>JBJFEF010000307.1:0-4676 GCA_051890435.1 Muribaculaceae bacterium | reverse complement strand
CCTCTTTCTATATCTACAAGATATTGCTAATTTGAGATTTTATCAATAAATTTGCACCTGAAAAAGTAACATGGATAATTCGATGAAACATTTATCTGCAATATTGCTCTCTGCCATCGTTATGGCTTTTGTGGGTTGCAACAAAGATTTTGAAGTAACATCACTTGTGCTTCACCCAAGCTCTGTCGAGACCACTCCTCTCGACACCATTCAGATTTCATTCGCTATGGAATACAGCGGAGGCAACTTCAAAGACCCTAATCTTATTCAGCCCATGTGGGAGTCGAGCAACAATGAGGTTGTAAAAGTGGATTCAATGGGCAAAATCTACACCATTGCACCCGGAAGTGCCGATGTCACAATGTCGTGCGGTGGTGCTTCGGCTATTTGCAAAGTGACTGTTGTTAGCCAAAATCAGCCCCGCTAATTGACTATTTACCACTCTATGACAATTAATTGTAACATTTTTTCATTTTCTTGCGAAAAATATTGCTAAATAGTTGGCAAATCCATAAAAATAATATACCTTTGCATCAACAAAATGAATTTCGGATGACTACTTTTAACGCATATTATTTCTACTTTTACTTTTATTTTCAAAAATAAAGGGCGAGATTTTATGCAACAATTTATTTTGATAATGATTAACGATATAAAATCCCGCCACACAATGACGGGATTTTTTTAATATCTATTTATTTGTAGAAAATGAAAAAAAGAATTGCAATACAAGGTGAGCCGGGTTGCTTCCACGATGCAGCTGCGCGTAGCTTCTTTGCCGATGACGATGTGGAAACTATTCCTTGCGAAACGTTTATCAGCATGTTCGACCTGCTGCGTACCGACGCTTCTCTCCTGGGCATCGTTGCCATTGAGAATACTATTGCCGGTAGCCTTCTGCAAAATCACGAGCTTTTGAGACAGAGCAACCAGACGATTGTGGGTGAATATAAAATGCACATTTCTCATGTGCTCGCCGCTCTACCGGGGCAAGGTATCAGCGACCTCTCTGAAGTAAACTCCCACCCTATGGCGCTCATGCAATGCGAGCAATATCTGCTACGTCATCCAAATCTTAAAATGGTTGAACGCAACGATACTGCCGGCAGTGCCCGCGAAATTGCCGAGAAACATCTCTTAGGCCACGCTGCCGTGTGCGGAAAATATGCCGCCGAGCTCTACGGTCTCAATATCCTTGAAGAAGGCATCCAGACCAACAAGCGCAACTTCACCCGCTTCCTCATTATCTCCGACCCGGTTGAGGCACCATCGCTCATCAAGGGGAAACCTGTAAATAAAGCTTCGCTCGTGTTCACACTACCTCACACTCATGGTAGCCTCTCAAAAATCCTCACCATTTTCTCTTTCTACGACATCAATCTCTCCAAAATTCAGTCGCTGCCCATCATTGGGCGTGAGTGGGAATATCGTTTCTACATCAACCTAACCTTCGACGACTATACTCGCTACCGCCAGTCGATCGACGCTGTGCGACCTTTAATCACCGACTTTAAAATTTTAGGAGAATATGCCGAATACTCAACTGTCAAATAATCCTGTTATCACCCCTGCTCACCGCGTGAGCGAGGTTAAGGAATACTATTTCTCGAAGAAACTTCGTGAAGTAGCCCAACTCAATGCCGAAGGCAAAGATATTATCTCCCTTGGAATTGGCGGGCCCGACCGTCCGCCTCACAAAGATGTGATTGATACTCTTTGTTCCGAAGCATCAAAGCCCGGCAATCACGGTTATCAGCCCTACGTAGGTTTGCCTGAGCTGCGTGAAGCTTTTGCTGAATGGTATAAAAAGCACTACGATGTAACTCTTGACCCGAAAACAGAGATTCAGCCTCTCATCGGATCAAAAGAGGGAATCTTGCACATTTCGCTGGCATTCCTCAATCCCGGCGACGGCGTGCTTATTCCCAATCCCGGTTATCCCACCTACACATCTGTGAGCCGCCTCGCAGGTGCCGAAATTTTCAATTACAATCTCACTGAAGAGAATGGTTGGGAGCCCGATTTTGCCGAGATTGAGAAGCTTCCGCTCGACCGTATCAAATTGATGTGGGTGAATTATCCCCACATGCCCACAGGCAAGCGTGCTTCAATGCTGCTTTATCAGCGAATAGTTGATTTCGGGCGAAAGCACAACATAGTGATTGTTAACGACAACCCATATAGCTTCATTCTCAACGACAATCCAATCAGTCTTCTCAAGGTGGAAGGCGCAAAAGAGATAGCTATTGAGATGAACTCTCTAAGCAAGTCGCACAATATGGCAGGTTGGCGTATGGCTATGCTTGCCTCTAATGCGCAATTTGTGCAATGGATTCTCAAAGTGAAGTCGAATATCGATTCAGGTCAGTTCAAGCCTATGATGCTTGCCGCAGTCAAAGCTCTTAAATGCGATGATGCCTGGTATGCCGATGTCAATGCCACCTATGCACGCCGTCGCATCATTGCCGAGAAGATAATGAATGCCCTTGGCTGCACTTTCGACCCTGCTCAAAGCGGACTTTTCCTTTGGGGACGCATTCCCGATAGCGAAGCCGGTTCAGAGGCTCTTGCCGACCGCATCCTCTATGGTGCCCGTGTGTTCCTCACTCCGGGATTCATCTTCGGCTCTAATGGTGAGCGCTACATTCGCATCTCGCTTTGCGCTACCGAAGACCGCATGAACGAAGCCCTCCTCCGAATTAGCAATTTCATCAAATAACCATAGAATATTAACTTAACCATCATAACATTATGGAAGATTTAAAACCCATCATTCTGCCTGGCGTTAGCACGCAGAAACCAATGATTATTGCAGGTCCATGTAGCGCCGAAACCGAAGAGCAGGTGCTCACCACAGCACGCGAGCTCGCTGCTAATGGCATCAAGATATTTCGCGCCGGAATTTGGAAACCCCGCACAAAACCGGGTGGTTTTGAAGGTGTTGGTGTCGAAGGTCTCGAATGGCTCAAGAAGGTGAAAGCCGAAACCGGAATGTATGTTGCCACCGAAGTTGCAACCAAAGCACACGTTGAGGCTGCTCTTGCTGCCGGTATCGACATTCTCTGGATTGGAGCTCGCACCTCAGCCAATCCTTTTGCAATGCAGGAAATCGCCGATGCCCTTGTGGGTGTTGATGCAATAGTCCTCGTTAAGAATCCTGTCAACCCCGACCTTGAATTGTGGATTGGTGCAATGCAACGCATCTATAATGCCGGAATTCGCCGCTTGGGCGCTATTCACCGTGGATTCAGCTCCTATGGAAAGCATCTTTATCGCAATCTGCCTCAATGGCACATCCCTATGGAACTTGGACGCCGCATCCCAAGCCTGCCCATATTTTGCGATCCTTCTCACATTGGCGGAAAGCGCGAGCTCGTAGCTCCTCTCGCCCAGCAAGCTGTGGATATGGGTTTCGAGGGCTTGATTATCGAGTCGCACTGCGACCCCGATTGTGCTTGGAGCGACAAGAGTCAGCAGATTACGCCCGATGTGCTCAATTATATTCTCAATATTCTTGTGCATCGCGATACTAAGCAAACTACCGAAAACCTGAATATCCTTCGCCAGCAAATCGACCAAATCGACAACGAGCTACTCGAAGTGCTCAACAAGCGTATGCGCATTTCGCGTGAAATCGGACAATATAAGAAGGAACATAGCATGCAGATTGTGCAAATTGGCCGTTACGACGACATCATCAAGTCGCGCATGAAGCTCGCCGAAGAGATGGGCATGAGCCCTGATTTCATGAAAGATGTGCTTGTTGCCATCCACGACGAATCGGTTCGCCAGCAAGTTGAAGTATTTAACGACCGCACACGATAAAGATTGGAGCCATGCGAATACTTATTCTTGGAGCAGGCAAAATGGGCTCTTTCTTCAGCGATGTGCTGAGTTTTGAGCACGAAGTGGCGGTGTTCGACATCGACAAGGAGCGCTTGCGCTTCACATTCAACGCACTCCGTTTCACCACCTTCGAGGAGGTCAAGGAGTTTAATCCTGAGTTGCTTATAAATGCAGCTACCGTAAAATACACCATTGAGGCTTTCAACAAGGTAATGCCTTATCTTGCCGACACTTGCATTCTCTCCGACATAGCTTCGGTGAAAACCGGGCTCCCTGAGTTCTACAAAGATTGTGGGCACCCATTCGTGAGCACTCACCCCATGTTTGGCCCAACTTTTGCTTCACTTAGCAATCTTTCAAGCGAGAATGCTATCATCATCAGCGAAAGCGACCATCTGGGAAAAGTCTTTTTCCGCGACCTTTATAACAGTCTGCACCTCAATGTGTGTGAATACACCTTCGAGCAGCACGATGAGACTATTGCATTCTCACTATCAATCCCGTTTGCAAGCACACTGGTGTTTGGCAGCGTGATGAAGCATCAGGATGCACCGGGTACCACCTTCAAGCGCCACATGGCTATTGCTCGTGGGCTTATGTCGGAAGACGACTATCTCTTGCAAGAAATACTCTTCAACCCTCACACTCCCGAGCAGCTCGACAAAATCATTGAGAGGCTCTCTACACTGCGTGAGATTGTTGCAGAGCATGATGCTCAGCGCATGAAAGCTTTCCTCGATGAAGTTCGTACAAATCTCAAGTGAATCTGATGCTTTAAATATTAGCTTTCACTCATCAACAAAAAAACAACCCCGGCAGCTCAATGAGAA
>JBJFEF010000306.1:0-4676 GCA_051890435.1 Muribaculaceae bacterium | reverse complement strand
GGTGCTTGGAGGGTTTGCCGGACTTGGGATGGGATTGCCGGAGTGGCTTAGCTGCGGGGGCGGTGGATGATGTAGGTTACTACGCCCCACACGTTGAAGTTGTCGCCGGGTGCTATTTCTATCTCGGGGAAGTCGGGGTTGGCAGGAACGAGCCACCATTTTCCGTTGCGTGAATTGACGTATTTTATGGTGTATTCGCCGTTGAGCTCGCACAGTGCGACTTCGTGCTCCGATGGGTTACGGTTGCTTTTGTCCACAATGAGGAGGTCGCCTGAGTGTATGTCGGCATCAATCATTGAGTTACCTTCTACGCGGATGAGGTAGGATGCTTCGGGGTTTGGGCATAGCATCCGCAGTAGCTCGATGTCTTGTGCCAGTTCGTCGTTGTCGAGCGGGATTGGGAATCCTGCAACAACGCTGATGTCGAAGTAGGGCAGGTGAAGTGGCTTGACTTCGGTGGCGTGATAGACTTTGCCTATGGGTTGCATTTTGAGTGCAGTGGAGATGCATCCGGTGATGAACTCCGACTTGTTGTAGCTGGCGTCGATGGCGTTGGCTACTTCACCGCCGGCGCGGAAAGCGTAGAGCTTGCTGTTGGTACGCGGGCGTCCGGCTCCGGGTCGGCTTCCGCCATGGGTATTTTTTTTGTCGTGCATAGTGGTGGTGAGTTGTCGTTGTCAATACTGTGTGCAAAGGTAGGGAAATTTCTTGAATTATGTATAACATTTTTCAAGATTTTTTTTGTGTGGGTGAATTGCAATGAGTGGAGTGTGTGAAAAAAAGTCCCGCAATGGCAGGATTGCCATCACGGGACTATCGTTTAACCCTAAAAATATATCTTGTTGAGAGAGATATATTACTTGATAAGATATTGAGAACTGATTGAGCGGTTCTCATGTACGCGACGAATAGTGTCGGCGAAGAGGCTTGCGATGCTGAGGATTGTCACCTTTTTGCAGTTCTTGTTGAGAGGAATGCTGTTGGAGAAGATCATCTCGGTGAGAGCGCTGTCGTCGATTCGTTGCGATGCCGGATCGCTCATGATAGCGTGAGAAGCGAGTGCGCGAACTGATCGTGCGCCGTTTTCCATCATGAGGTTGGCAGCTTTGCAGATAGTGCCTGCGGTATCGACCATGTCGTCAACGAGGATAACGTCTTTGTCTTGAACGTCGCCGATGATGGTCATGTTTTCAACAACATTAGCTTTTGCGCGCTGCTTGTGGCAGAGCACGAGAGGAGTGTTGAGATACTTTGCATAGGAGTTGGCTCGCTTGGCGCCACCTACGTCGGGCGAAGCAATGACGAGGTCTTTGAGCTTGAGCGACTGGATGTAGGGGATAAAGCAAGAGGAAGCGTAGAGGTGGTCAACGGGGACGTTGAAGAAGCCTTGAATCTGGTCGGCGTGCAAGTCCATAGTGATGAGTCGGTCGATACCGGCGGTGCTGAGCAGGTCGGCAACGAGTTTTGCAGCGATAGAAACGCGAGGCTTGTCTTTGCGGTCTTGTCGAGCCCAACCGAAGTATGGAATTACGGCGATAATCGACTTTGCAGAGGCGCGTTTTGCGGCATCAATCATTAGGAGGAGCTCCATTAGATTGTCGCAGTTGGGGAAAGTCGATTGGATTAGATAAACTTCACATCCTCGGATAGATTCCTCGAATGATACTTCAAATTCACCATCGGCAAAATGCTGGATATTCATTTTGCCAAGTTCTACGCCAAGATCTTGGCAGATTTGCTCGGCTAAATATTGCGATTTAGTACCGGAGAAAACCTTGAACGGAGTTAAAGAGTCACACATAATGTTTTTATGTAGATTGGCTATTGAAATTTTTTGCAAAGTTACGAATTTTTATGGAAATTTCTAACTATTTGCGTCAGAAAAATGTGTGGGATGCTTGGCGCGTGAACGAGAGCGGCGGAGTGGTGTGAGTTTCCAGATTACGGCACCGTGAGCGTCGATGTCGGTGTGGAAAGGAGTTCCGGTTTCGAGTGTTGCGGTGGTGCTCTTGTCGCTGAGAAGTTCTACGGCAGTAACTTCGCATTGCTTGAGGTTGAGGCAGTCGAATGCATGGATAGGGATGTTGATGTCGATGCTGCAAGGAGCGTTGTCGAAGTTGACGGCGATGAGCAGTGTTTCGCTTTTGTAGCTGCGCAGATAGGTGAACTGACGGTGAGGATTGAGGTTGCCGTAGTTGACGTACATTAGGTCGAAGAATGCGCCTTGAGCGATAGCTTGCTCGTTGTTGCAGATGAGGAGCAACTTCTGGTAGGTTTGACGCAGGTTAAGCTCGAAACGGGAGAGGTGCTCGTCGTTGCACAGACCGTGATTGTACCAGCGACGCACGGTAGGGATGCTCCAGTAGTCGAAGATAGTGGTGCGTCCGTCGCGTCCGCTGAATCCTTCGGAGTCGATGGCGCGCTCGCCGAGTTCTTGTCCGTGATAAATCATCATTGGTCCGGTGGAGAAAGTTGCACTTACCACGAGTGAAGGGAGCACGAGTGAGGCGTCGCCGGCATATTGCCATGAAGCGAATCGCTGCTCGTCGTGGTTTTCGAGGAAGTTGAGCATGTGGCAGGCGATTCCATCTACGGTCTGCCAGCAGTTGGTGAGGCTTGCAGCCGAAACGTTGTTGCACTGTATTCCACGGAGAGTATCGTAGAGGTTGACTTTGTCGTAGAGGTAGTCGAAGCCGCCGTTATAGATGTAGTCGCGATATAGGTTTACGTCGTAGATTTCGGCGATGAAAATCACATGTGGGTATTTTTCTTTCACCAGGGGTACAGCCCACTTCCAGAACTCCACAGGCACCATGTGAGCCATGTCGCAGCGGAAGCCGTCGATGCCCTTAGAGCACCAGAACCTGAGAATGTTGAGCATCTTGAACCATGTGTCCGGTGTTGGGGAGAAGTGTCTGGAACCGTTTCCGTAGTCGATACCGTAATTGAGTTTTACGGTTTCATACCAGTCGTTGCGACCCGGGAATGCTGAGAAGCAGTCGTTTCCGGTGGCTTTAGCGGGAAATTCGCGATATTCAGAGTTGCCTTCGCCGAGATAAACGTCGTGAGGGGCGAATTGCTGTCGAGGTATGTAGTAGAAATTGTTTGACGGGGAGAATTGCATTGTAGTGTCGTCGCCCTGTCCGAGGTCTTCGATTCCGGCGGGTTTCACGTCGGAGTGGTATTGACGTGCGACGTGATTAGGCACGAAGTCGATGATTACTTTCATTCCGGCTTTGTGTGTGCGCTTGACGAGATGCTCAAACTCGTCCATACGGTGCGGGACATCGACGGCGATATCGGGGTCGATGTCGTAGTAGTCGGTGATAGCGTAAGGAGAGCCGGCATTTCCTTTGACGATGTGAGGATTGTCGGGTCGGATGCCAAAGGCGGAGTAATCAGTGGTGTGAGCGTGCTCGATAACGCCTGTGTACCACACATGAGTAATTCCGAGGTCTTTTATTTTAGAGAGGAGAAAATCAGTGATATCATTCATTTTGCCTACGCCGTTTTGCTCGATGGTGCCGAAAGGCACGCACTTGTCGCAAGTGTTGGTGAAAAGGCGAGGAAAAAGTTGGTAGATGACCGGCTTGATGGATTTACGTTCAGTCGTTGCCATTGTATGTGTATAAATTATTCTGTTTTAAAATTTTAATAGTTTCGTTATATCCTTTCTCGGCGATTTCCCACATGGCTTTGATTCCGAAAACCTTGTGGTGAGCGATGCTATCCATTTCGACTACGATGTTGCAGAGAGCCTTGTCGGCGTCCATATTGCTACGGGAAATCATTTTGTAGCTTCGGTGAGCGATTTCGAGGATTGAGGGCTTGAATTTCTCTTCGTGGACGAAGGGGCTGACGTTGATACCGATGAGCGTGTCGCAATGGTTTCGTATGACGGCAGAAGGGAGATTGTGGAGGACTCCTCCATCGACGTAGTAATTTCCGTCGATTTTAATGGGGCTGAATACGATTGGGATGCTGCAGGATGCAGCGATGCGCTCGGCGATAGGTCCGGAGTCGAACACTTTGGGTGAGCAAGTGTTGAGGTCGGTGGCGCACACCAAAGTGGGGATAGGCAGGTCTTCGATGTTGGCATAAGGGATTGACTTGCGGAGGAAACGGATAAACTTTGTCATTCTGAAGAATCCGTCCTTAGGTACGCTTAGCTCGGCGAGGTCGTTGAATGACTTGTCGGCAAAAGCGCGCATCATGTCGTCGGACGACAAACCAGCGGCATACATGCAAGCGATGACACTTCCGGCGCTTACGCCGGCAATTACCGAAGGCTTGATGCCGCACTCGGAGAGAGCTTTGAGAGCTCCCACATGTGCGAAGCCACGTGCACCGCCACCACTTAGCGCGAAGCCAAATGTGCCGTGAGAAGTGCTATTGAGAAACGAGTGTGTCATCAAGCCATCATGAAAACCTGCACAAATTTAGCTATAATCTTTCAAAGTAGGGAGGTTTTTGACGAAAAAAAGAGAAATATGAGCCATATTTTGTGGATAAATTAAATTGGGGATAACAGAAATGTGAAAATATTTCGTGAATTGGAAAAGTTGTTGTATCTTTGAAATTTGAAGTGAGGCAAAGCGAGCCGGATAGGGCAATTTGTAGAGCCTTCAGCGAGCATTGCCGAGACAGAAAATGAGAACTTCAGGGCGCGGATTTAC
>JBJFEF010000305.1:0-4696 GCA_051890435.1 Muribaculaceae bacterium | reverse complement strand
AGATTAGGGAGCGGGTGAGTTTTTCGCGGTCGCCGTTTGAGGTGAAGTGGGTGACGGCGATTTCGATGGTGTCGGTGGAGGGGATTGAGTCATAGCATTTATATCGGGCTTGGGTGAGGAGAAGGGCATAGTAGGCGCGGTTGTCGCTGCCTGTGAGTGACTTATAGCCAAGTGCCCGCAGCTCGGCAAGTGCAGAGTCGGGATGAGCATCGATGATGCTGTCGATGGCGGTGAGGCGTGGGTCGTAGTGCGCTTCGCCACAAGCGAATGGCACGATTGCGAGCAGTGTGCAGATTATATAGAGCAGTATTCTGTGCATTTTATAGACTAAACGGGTGTGTTGTACGTTGTTTCTTTAATTCGTCCTACAAAATTAATGATTTTTATTGTGATGTGCAAGAGGCAGGCTTTAATTGAGGATGAATAGAAAAAGTGTGGCTCCTGGGAGGGAGCCACACTTTGTAGATATGAAACGGCTGTGGGAAATTATGCCTCGCCGTTGAGAATCTCGATCATCTTGATTGCCGACTTGGTGATAGGAGTACCGGGGCCGAAGATGGCTGCTACGCCTGCCTTGTAGAGGAAGTCGTAGTCTTGCACGGGGATTACACCACCTGCAATAACCACAATGTCCTCACGACCAAGTTTCTTGAGTTCCTCGATAACTTGCGGGATAAGGGTCTTGTGGCCGGCAGCAAGAGAGGAGACACCAAGGATGTGGACGTCGTTCTCCACAGCCTGACGTGCTGACTCGGCAGGAGTCTGGAACAACGGACCCATATCCACGTCGAATCCGCAGTCGGCATAACCGGTGGCAACAACCTTAGCACCACGGTCGTGACCGTCCTGACCCATCTTGGCAATCATAATACGCGGTTGACGACCCTCCTTCTTTGCAAACTCAGCACACATCTGCTTAGCTTTCTCAAAGTCAGGGTCATTTTTAGTTTCTGAAGAGTACACGCCTGAAATAGTTTTGATTACAGCTTTATAACGGCCTACGACTTCCTCGCAGGCATCGGAAATTTCACCCAAAGAAGCTCTCACGGCAGCAGCCTTCACTGCGAGGTCGAGCAAGTTGCCTTCGCCGGTCTTCACGCACTCGGTGATAGCAGCAAGAGCAGCCTTCACGGCAGCCTCGTCGCGGTGAGCGCGGAGGTCTTCAAGACGCTCAATCTGCTCCTTGCGTACCTCGGTGTTGTCGATTTCGAGGATGTCGATAGGAGCTTCTTTCTCGAGGCGATACTTGTTGACGCCAACGATAGTCTGCTTACCCGAGTCGATGCGAGCCTGAGTGCGGGCAGCAGCTTCCTCGATGCGCATTTTAGGAATACCGGTCTCGATAGCCTTAGCCATACCGCCAAGTTTCTCGATTTCCTGCAAGTGAGCCCAAGCCTTCTGAGCGATCTCGTTGGTGAGCGACTCTACATAGTAAGAACCTGCCCATGGGTCGATTTCCTTGCAGATGTAGGTCTCTTCTTGGATGTAGATCTGAGTGTTACGGGCAATACGAGCCGAGAAGTCGGTCGGGAGAGCGATAGCCTCGTCGAGGGCGTTGGTGTGGAGCGACTGAGTGTGACCCAGAGCGGCACCCATAGCCTCGATACAAGTACGGCCAACGTTGTTGAACGGATCCTGCTCGGTGAGCGACCAGCCTGAAGTCTGGCAGTGTGTACGAAGAGCCAATGATTTGGGGTTCTTCGGATCGAATTGCTTCACGATCTTAGCCCAGAGCATACGCGCAGCACGCATCTTTGCAATCTCCATGAAGAAGTTCATGCCGATAGCCCAGAAGAACGACAGACGCGGCGCAAATGCGTCGATATTCATGCCTGCATTCACACCTGCACGAAGATATTCAAGACCGTCGGAGAGTGTGTAAGCCAACTCGATGTCGCAAGTAGCGCCGGCTTCCTGCATGTGGTAGCCTGAGATAGAGATTGAGTTGAACTTAGGCATGTTCTGTGAAGTGTATTCAAAGATATCGGCGATAATCTTCATTGAGAACTTAGGCGGATAGATGTAGGTGTTGCGCACCATGAACTCCTTGAGGATATCGTTCTGGATGGTACCAGCCATCTCGTCGAGCTTTGCGCCCTGCTCAAGACCGGCATTGATGTAGAATGCGAGCACAGGAAGCACTGCACCGTTCATTGTCATCGACACCGACATCTTGTTCAATGGAATACCATCGAAAAGCACCTTCATGTCCTCGATAGAGCAGATTGACACACCGGCCTTACCAACGTCGCCCACTACGCGTGAGTGGTCGGCATCATAGCCACGGTGAGTAGCAAGGTCGAATGCAACCGACAGACCCTTCTGACCCGAAGCAAGGTTGCGGCGATAGAAGGCATTTGACTCGGCAGCAGTAGAGAATCCGGCATACTGGCGGATGGTCCATGGACGCATTGCATACATTCCGCTGTACGGGCCACGGAGATAGGGAGGAATACCTGCCACATACTCCAGGTGCTCAAGACCCTCGAGGTCGTTCTTAGTGTAAATAGGCTTAACGGGGATAAGCTCGGGGGTTATCCATTTTTCGCCTTCAGCAATCTCATTATGCTTAACATTAAAAGCATCGGTTGCTATATCTATATTTTTAAAATTTGGTCTCATGTGCGATTTCTTATTTTAATAATTTAGCGTTGAAAGCTTTTAATGTTTCCAATACATTGCTGCGAACGTTGACAAACTCGGTGATGCCTACAGCCTTGAGGTCGTCGCTGCAAGCAGGAGCTCCGGCAACTACAAACTCGGCACGGCCGGCAAGAGCCTTGAATGCCTCGGGAGCGAGAGTTGCATATTCGTCGTCGCTTGAGCAGAGCACAACCACGTCGGCTTGCTTCTCCATTGCAGCCTCTACACCAGCCTCTACAGTCTCAAATCCGAGGTTGTCGATAATCTGGTAGCCTGCGCAAGCGAAGAAGTTGGCTGAGAACTGTGAGCGAGCAAGACGCATGGCAAGGTTACCGATGGTGAGCATGAACACCTTAGGACGCTTGCCCGAGCGCTCGGTTTCGAGACGGAGTGCCTCAAACTCGCTTGCTGCGCGAGTGTTCTTCAGGGCCTCTACTGCATCGCCTTCGGCTTCGGCATCATTGTGACCGCAGCAGCATTTTCCGCCCTGGCACTCGATCTTGTCGTTGGCAATCTCGTTGAAGTTGGGGAACTGGTTTGTACCGAGGAGTGACTCTTTGCGGCGTGCAACGTCGGTGTGACGCTTGTCGCTCGACTCATTCACAGCCTTCTGCACTTCACCAGCCTTGAGAGCTGCATAGAAGCCGCCCTGTTCTTCAGTAGCAAGGAAGAGCTTCCAAGCCTCGTTGGCAATCGACATTGTGAGAGTCTCTACATAATAAGAACCACCGGCAGGGTCAACAATCTTGTCGAGGTGGCTTTCTTCCTTGAGGAGAAGCTGCTGGTTACGGGCAAGACGCTCAGAGAAGTCGTCGGGGTTCTTGTATTGCTTGTCAAACGGAGTTACGGTGATAGAATCAACACCTGCGAGAGCTGCCGACATCGACTCGGTTTGCGAGCGGAGCAAGTTGACGTAGGCGTCGAAAATAGTCTGGTTAAACTCAGAAGTGGTGGCGTGCACGTTCATTTTGCAAGCGCAGTCGCACTTCGGCTCATATTGCTTAACAATTTGAGCCCAGAGCATGCGGGCAGCGCGGAACTTAGCAATCTCCATGAAGTAATTTGTAGAGATGCCCATGTTGAACTTGATGCGCTTGGCAGCCTCAGTGGCGTCGATACCGGCGTCGGTGAGCTGGCTCATCCACTCGTTACCCCAAGAGAGGGCATAACCGAGCTCCTGATAAATATAGGCACCGGCGTTGCAGAGCTTGTCGGTGTTAACGGCGAGTACGCGGAGATTCTTTACCTCAGCAACAGCCTTCACGATATCGGCTGCAAGAGCCTTGATGTCCTTCGGGAAGTCTTTGCCGTGCTTGAGCAAGCGACGGAATGGGTCGAATCCGATAGCCCCCACGAAAGAATCGGCTGCACCGGCAGCTTTCACCACATCCACGAGGTCTTTGGCGAGCTGCAATGCCTTGTTGGGGCAGCAGTCGAAGTTAACTTCTACCTTAGCGAGGTCGATACCGGCGAGAAGGGTCTTCAATCCTTCAGCGTCGAGATCTTCCTTAAGCTTGAAACCAAGAGAGGTGACACCCTTGCCAAGCACGTCGAGAGCCTTTTCGTTGGCTGCTTTAGGGCAGCACACTTCAATCTCTTGACGAACGTACCAGTCGTTGTTGGTCTTAGTACCGCGGACGTAAGGATATTCGCCGGGTAGAGAATCGGTTGTTTTAAGGTCCTTTATATCCTCAGCACGATACATAGGCTGAACATTGAAACCCTCATTTGTGCGCCAAACTAATTTTTTATTAAAGTCAGCGCCTTTAAGATCCACTTCGACTTTTGCCCTCCATTCCTCAGTGGAAACAGGAGGAAACTGGTCGAACAGTTTTTCTTTGTTTTCTGCCATAGCTTTTTTATTATATGTAACTTAAGTTTATAGTATCAGTTTTTTATTTGCTGTATCAGTTTTTGTATTTGTTGTTTTACTGTTTTTCGCAGATAATATAGTTATTTATAAATCCAACTGCAAATATACAAACTTTTCTTGATACCTCCACCCATTTAACGTAATAATTCTGTCCATATCCCACGAAATCTATTTTTGTCC